>JALCDN010000001.1 GCA_022641595.1 Ruminococcus sp.
GGATAGTATCGCCTAATATGTAGCCGACCTCGTTAAGAGTACCTGTAAGTGTTGCAGTAGAATTAATTGTATCGTACTTAACCTTTGTGTCTTTGAGCTGAGCGAAGATCTGAGTAGCAGCTTCTTTGTAATTGCCTGCCTTAGCTGCAACAGCATTTTCAAATTCAGTTACATCGACATCATAGTTAGCACTACCTACACTTACGAGTGCATTAGAAAGCAGTGTGTTCCAGTCAGAATGCTGATCGTCATCCTGAGGTGCAATATAGGTAATATCAGAAAGAGTAATTACCTTACTTGCAGTCTTTTCAGGAGCAGCAGCGAAAGCCGGAGCAAGACACTGTGTAAGAGCAAGAGGAACTGCAACCGTAGCAGCTATTGCTCTATTGAGTAGAAATTTCTTCATTTTTCCATACCTCTCTTAAAATATTTTGCCTGATTCCCTTACTTTTGTTCTTAAAAATTTAAAACAAACGTTTTGTCAGCCATAATAAAAAAAATGCCTTTCAACACAAATTAAGAAAACCCGGCATACTTTCCATGTAAGCATCGCCATACAGATACTTCATAGAAATTATACTATCATTTTATCATACTTTAGTGTTTAAGTCAAGCAATTTATTCGAATTATCCAAAAATAATTCAGCTTTTATCCAAATGCTTTTTGTGCTTATTATACAATTAATTCAGCACTATAGACAATTTTTTAAATATCGTTTTTATTTCAGTCGTTTTCCACTACAGTATATTTCATTAAGCATAGTGTAGCACAAATTTTAAATTATGTCAACAGGAAGTATAAGGTAGTTTTTTAAAACAAAAGCAGACCGTTATTGGTCTGCTTTTGAGCATATTTAATTTCAGTAATATATTTTATCTATAATTGCAGAAATTCCAGCCAAAATTACTGAATGTGGGGTTTTCACTGCTTTGATCTGAGTTATCTTCTGTGGCATCTTCTTTGTCATTGCAGTCAGAGTCATTCCAGCCATAACCGCCGAAGTCTGTCCATTCGTCACCGCAGTCAGAGTCATTCCAGCCACAGCCGCCGAAGTCTGTCCATTCGTCGCCGCAGTTAAAGTTATTCCAGCCACAGCCGCCGAAGTCTGCCCATTCGTCGCCGCAGTCAAAGCAGTTCCAACCGTAGCCATAGTCATATCCATAGCCGTATCCAAATCCATAGCCAAAGCCGAAGAATCCGCAGCCGCCGAAGCAGTTCCCACCGAAGCCGTGGTGACGCTTCCAGCCTTTATGATGGTGTCTGCCATTTCTGTGATGACCGCAATCGGTATCTTTTGAAGTTGTTGTAGTTTCCGAAGAAGTCGTCGTAGTTTCGGTTGTAGTAGTTGTAGTTTCAGTTGAAGTTGTAGTCTCTGTTGTGGTAGTTACAGGCTGTGCATCTTCTGTTTTGAGAACACGTTCGATGTCAAGTGAGAAATCGCCTGAACCGGTGTAAAGTGAGGCATAATCAACATCAATCGTAACTTTTTTGCATGATGATACAACGTCCTTGTTAATATTTGAATAATAGCTTTCAAGTTCGCTCATCTGGTCATCGGCAAAATATCCGACAAGTGTAATGTCGCCGTTTTCAACGGTAGCAGAAACGTTATACAGGCTGTCGAGCCACTGAGCTGTTGTACTGAGTGGAATATCAACTGAGCAGCCATATGTTTTAAGAAAATTGTTCAGACTTTCTGTAAGATAGGTATAGCTATCTGATACAGCCTGATTGCTTGCGGCAGCTGTTGCAGATGAAGGAATTTTGTCAGCATATTCCGGGTATTTCTGTGCAAGCTGAGCAAGGAGTGACTGAATATTGTCACCGCTTATCGAAGCATTTAAAGTTGCAAGAGTGTCAGCTTTGTTCTTTATGGAATTTATTTTCTCATTGCAGCTGCTAAAATAGCTGTTGAGTGTTTCTGAAGCGGCAGAAACATCGATGCCGTTTTGTGAAGCGAGATTAAGTGCATTTTCGGCAGCATTCTTTATGTAGTCAAGTTTGCTGTTTACATAAGTAAAAATGCTGTTATTTCCGCCGATTGTGTAGGAGTTTCCGTCCTCAGCCGTAATGCTGTACGTTACATTGGTTTTAGTATCAGAGCTAAGGCTGCTAAGGTCTATAACAGCTTTAAATTCGCCGGAACATTTAAGACCTGACAGGTCAATATTTTTCAGAGCTGAGAGGTCAGTCTGAGCTGCATAAGCCTTGTCAATCTGTGCGCCGATACGTTCCTGAGCGTTCTGAGCGATAACGTCTCCGATTTCGTCAAGAGAGCCGCTGACCGTTATGGTTGAGCCGATATTGTCATATGAGACCTTAACATTTTTAATTTGCGAAAGGACTGATTTAAGTGCGTCCTTATAAGCAAGCGGAGCGGTTTCGGTGAGAATATTGGTTATATTTGCGGTATCAACGCTGTATGAAGCCGAATTTACCTGAACAAGCTTATTTGAGAGGAGTTTATTCCAATCGGAGTGCTGGTCGGTATCATTCGGAGCTATATAAGTCAAAGAAGAAAGTGTAATGGACTGATTATTTGCCGAAGGAGCGGACTCCGTGGCAGCATAAGAAGGGACAAGTGTCTGTACCATAGCCATTGGAACTGCCATTGCAGCTGCCATAGCTTTTTTAAAAGAAATGCTCATCATAGTTTTATACCTCTTTTTTAAAAATTTTACCTCTTTTCTTGTTGCACACGAAAAGCTCCTGTAATCAACAAAACAAATTCAGCAGTGCAGAAAAATCCGCCTGCATATTTTGGACAAACAGCAGGATTTTCTTATACACAAGACAAAAAAACGGCATATCACCATGAAATATCGCCTTACTTATACTTCATAGTTTTACAACCTAATTTTATCACCCTACCTACAAAAAGTCAAGCTTTTTTATTTATGTTCACTGAAAATTTTCAATTATTTTTATAAATTTAGGGCATCTATAAAATAAAAGCCTGTCGCCATATGCAGAGCATTGCAGTAAAGCGACAGGCTTTTGCTTGAATATACTATTATAATATTAAAGTTTTACTTTTTCATGTCACTCATTACCGGTACTTTTCACGGACAAATAGAATTTCTTTTTCTTTATTAAATAAAGTATTATCAGTGCAACTGCAGTTACTGCCCAGCTTATCGGGTAACACGTCATAAGCATTGCAAATGTGCTGTGGTGATCAAATACTAAGAACACCCATATAAGACGTGTTCCACATATACCCAAAAGAGATATAAGTGCCGGTCCGAGCGAATATCCGAAGCCTCTCATTGTTCCTGAAAACAGTTCTATTATTACATTCAGGACTTCAGGAATCAGAATAAACATAAGTCTGATTTTTCCGTAGTGCAATACGATTGCATCATCATTGAAAATACGCAAAAGTGGTTCTGCCATCAGTATTCCAAGTGACGATATTACAACGGTTACCGCAAATGCCTGCATAAGTCCGAGTCTGAGAGTTCTTTTGCAGCGGTCGGGTTTTCCCGCACCGCTGTTTTGTCCTATAAACGTCGTGCTTGCCTGTCCAAAGGCATTTATTATATAATATGCAAATATTTCTATATTGAACGCTGCCGATGATGCCGCCATTATATCTGCTCCAAGACTGTTTACCGCCGACTGTATACATATATTTGAAAATGAAAATACCATTCCCTGAAGTCCTGCCGGAACTCCTATTTTCAGCATTTGCGAAAGAATATGCTTGTTTATGCCGAGTTCTTTTATTTCAATTTTTATATTGCTCTTTGAACGGCAAAGTATTACAAACATAAGTGATGAACTTACAACATTTGATATTACTGTTGCAAGTGCAACTCCGTCCGCTGTCATATTTACTACAATAACAAAGAAAAGATTCAGTATTACGTTCAGTATTCCTGCCGCAAGAAGACATATCAGTGGTGTTGTGGTATCGCCCTGACTCCGGAATATTGCCGACTCAAAATTATAAAGAAGTATCACAGGCATTCCAAGCAGATACATTCTCAGATACGCAAGTGCCATCGGCATTACCTGCTTTGGTACGCTCATAAGCTCAAGCAAAGGTCTCGACACAAGCCAGCCAATAATCGTTAGCAGAACTCCTGATATCACTGCCACTAAAACTGCTGTGTTAACGCTCTTTCGCACACCTTTTTCGTTTCCCTGACCGGTAAATCTTGCTATTACAACATTTGCTCCCAAAGATATTCCGACAAAGAGGTTTACCATAAGTCCTACTATTGGTGCATTACTTCCGACTGCTGCCATTGCGTTTTTTCCCACAAAACGTCCTACAACTGCAACATCTGCTGCATTGAAAACCTGTTGTAGTATTCCTGTGAACGCAAGAGGTACTGCAAATTCAAGTATTTTGTCACCGAGACTTCCGTTTACCATATCAATTCTTTTTCTTACTTTTTCCAAATTTTTATCACCGTTTCTGAAATGAAATTCAATGTAATTTTATGTACCTTAAAAGCCTTAAATTCACATTTTTTGTAATTATTACGTTTTAAAAGTGCATTCAAACTTTCATTATATCATATTTATTGTTTTTTTACAAGCTTTACACCAAAAAAATAACTGTACGAAAAAATTCCGTACAGTAAATTAAAATAATTTATATTGAGGTTTATACTTATAATAAACAAGTTTAACTTGCATATTATAATTATGCAATCGGAAATACTGTTAAATCCACCCCGATGCACTAAGCAGCATAATTTTAAAAATCTGCCGACAAAATACATAAGTGACCGTTTCACAGCAAACAGTCAACTCATAGTAATTCACGTTCAAAATCAGCACATTTAATTTTCATAAATATCTGCCGCTTTAACTGCTATGATAAAGCACTTTTGCAAAAATGTCAATAGATTGGGGCTTCAACGGTTAAATTAAGACCTGAATGGTTGAGGCGTTCCGATATAATATTTAGCATATTTCGGTCATAAAATACTCTCGCTTCGGCTAAGCATCATATACTGATTTCTTATGATTTCTGTGCGTCTTCTGCTTATCGGAAGTCTTGTATCATTGCATAATATTATATATTTGTCTTCTAAAGCCTTTATATATCTGTAATTTATTATATACTGCTTATGCGTTCTTATAAATCCGTATTGAAGTAGCAATTCTTCAAGCTGATTCAATGTATATCTTCTCGTAGCAATTATTACTGTTTCTCCGTTATTCAAATATAAATATATATTATGATGTATTGTGTATATATACACTATGTCAATTGCCTTAACTTTAGTTTTTCCTTCCTGAGTTTCAAATTCGTAAACCTTATTATGCCTTTCTACGTTGTTTATGTAACGCTGTAATATTCCATTAAGTTCGTCATCAAGTCTGGACTTGCGTATAAACGCAAATGGTCTGAAAAGAAACGCATCATATACAAGCTCATCACACCCCGTTACGAATATTATAGTTACATAATTATTATATTTTCTTATCCTATCCGCTATCTGAAATCCAGAAAGCCCAGGCATATCTATATCAAGCAACAACAAATCATAACAAAATTCCCTGCACTTCTTGTCAAGCTGCTCACTATCAGTAAATATTTCAGTTTTTATCTCAATTCCTTTTTCTTTGAAAAATTTCTCAGTCCGTTTCGCCAATCCTTTTGCTATAATATCAATGTCATCGCATATTGCTATGTTAAGCATATTTTCATCTCACTTCTGCATTAAAACTGTTTACCTATACGCATAATTTTGTCTATTATACCACACTCCAGCCTTTTTTACAATATCTTGTTACACAACTTTATCAGACAGCCACAACTTTTCAACATATTATTTCTGAAAGTTGAAAAGTTTAGTCGTCTAAATCCGTTGACAGAATTGAAAAAATGGGATATAATATGGTATGTCAGATGCGTAGCAGTCAGAGTAGCTTTGGTTTGCCTTTCAGAGAGTATCGGTTCGGTGCAACGATACAGGCTCCCATCGTGAAGTGCGGCTGTCAGCTTCGGAGAGGAAATCTTTCGCTTTTACGCCACTTTACCTCGTTAAGCAGCTTTGCTGCCTATATCTTCTTTCTATGTGGCTTCGCTTTCAGTATTCTCCGACGGTCAAACCCGTTATCGTTTCATTTAAGCTATAAATCGGAGTGGAACCGCGTTTTTACGCCTCCGGATGAATCTTATGCCGCTATATCGCCTTTGCTTTCGCTTTTTATTTGCACAGGCCTGACCGACATCAGATTCACCCGGAGCGTTTCTTTTTGGAAACAATGCCTCTCTCACCGTTTCCTTATCATCCGCCTTTTTCACCACTTTCATATTTTTCCGGAGTTGATGCTTTTTTATGTTCTCTCAGCTAAAAGAAGATATTGCCCTCATTAAAGAACGTGACCCGGCTGCAAGAAGCTCCTTTGAAATCCTTCTTACTTACTCGGGTCTTCACGCTATACACAGCTACCGACACGCTCACTGGTTCTATTGCCACAAAATGTTTACTATTGCCAGAATTATCTCCCAACTCGCAAAATTCCGAACCGGTATCGAAATTCACCCGGGTGCTACTATCGGCAAAGGTCTGTTTATCGACCACGGTATGGGCGTTGTTATCGGCGAAACCGCTGTCATTGGCGACAACTGCCTACTCTATCAGGGCGTAACTCTCGGTGGTACGGGCAAGGATAAGGGCAAACGTCACCCTACTCTTGGAAGCAATGTCCTCGTTGGCTCAGGTGCTAAGGTTCTTGGCCCTTTCAGAGTCGGCAATAACGTCAAAATTGCCGCTAACGCTGTTGTTCTCAACGAGATTCCGGATGACTGTACTGCCGTCGGCGTACCCGCAAGAATAGTCAGACGCAAAGGCGAAAAAATTCACAACTGCCCTCAGGACCTTGACCAGATCCATATGCCTGACCCGGTTTCACTTGAACTTTGCCGTATGCAGGTCGAAATCGAACGTCTCGAAAAACGTCTCGCTTCTATCGAAAATGCAAGCAATGCTACGAAAAATAAATAATTTTTATAAAGAGGTTTAAAATATGCAGATTTATAACTCACTTTCTCATAAAAAAGAAGATTTTATCCCCCGATTCAGCGGCAAGGTAAGTATGTACACCTGTGGCCCTACGGTCTACCACTATGCTCACATCGGTAACCTTCGCAGCTACATTATGGAGGATATACTCGAAAAATATCTCCGCTTTTCAGGCCTCGACGTAAAAAGAGTTATGAATATAACCGATGTCGGTCACCTTACAAGCGACGGCGACACCGGTGATGACAAAATGCTCAAAGGTGCCAGACGTGAACATAAATCCGTTATGGAAATCGCTAAATTCTACACCGACGCTTTCTTCAAAGACTGTGCTAAGCTGAATATAAAAACGCCTGATGTTGTTGAACCCGCTACCGCCTGCATTGACGAATTTATTAGAGTCATTCAGTCCCTCATCGAAAAGGACTTCGCTTACGAAGCCGGCGGCAACGTATACTTCGATACCTCTAAACTCGAAAAATATTACGTCTTTAACGACTTCACAGAAGAAGACCTCGCTGTCGGCGTTCGTGAAGGCGTTGAGCAAGACGACAACAAACGCAATAAAGCCGATTTCGCCCTCTGGTTCACAAAGTCAAAATTCGACGCTCAGGAACTTAAATGGAACAGCCCATGGGGTATAGGTTACCCCGGCTGGCACATCGAATGCTCATGCATCAGTATGAAGCACCTCGGCGAATACCTCGACCTGCACTGCGGCGGTATCGACAACGCTTTTCCTCACCATACTAACGAAATCGCTCAAAGTGAGGCTTACCTCGGTCACAAATGGTGCAATTACTGGTTCCACGTTCATCACCTGAACACAAGCTCAGGAAAAATGAGTAAGTCAAAAGGCGAATTCCTTACAGTCTCTCTCCTCGAAGAAAAAGGCTACAACCCTCTTGTATACAGATATTTCTGCCTGCTGTCCCATTACAGAAACTCTCTCGTATTTTCCTACGAAAACCTCGACAACGCTGCTGCTTCTTTCAATAAGCTTATCGCTAAAATCGCTTCTCTGCTATGCGAAAACTCAAAAGGTGTCATCGACAAAACCTCATGTGACTCTTTAATGAAAGCTTTCACTGACGCTCTCGACAACGACCTTAACACTTCTCTCTCCATAACAGCACTTCATGACGTTCTAAAAGCCGACTGCTCAACTGCTACTAAGCTTTACCTTATTGCCGAATTTGACAAGGTTCTCGGTTTAAGTCTCCTGTCATCTGCCGAAAACTTCAACGCTCAGAAAAACTCCGCTTCAGATAATATCCCTCAGGAGGTTCTCAAGCTCGCAGAGCAAAGAAAAACAGCCCGCCAAAATAAAGACTTTGCTCTTGCCGACAGTATTCGTGACCAGATTTCAGCTCTCGGCTTTGAAATCAAGGAAACCCGTCAAGGTACTCAAATCAACAGAATAGGTCAGTGATTTACTATGGCAAGAATTTATCCCTTGTTCAGCTCAAGTAAAGGCAACTCGTGTTTTATCGGCACTCAGAAAGGCGGAATCCTGATAGATGCCGGCGTAAGCTGCAAAAAGCTATGCGATGCTCTCGCTCTCAACAATATCCCGATTCAAGCCGTTCGTGGCATCTTCATAACTCACGAACACAGCGACCATGTTAACGGTCTCAAGGTCTTTACCTCAAAAACGTCCTGCACAGTCTACGGTCAGAAGAAAACCCTCAGAAAACTTACCGACTCAGACCGTATTTCGCCTTCTTCTCACATCGTTGAGCTGCTTTCTACTCCTATTTCTGTTGCTGATATGGAAATCTCGTGCTTCAATACGCCTCACGACACCGTTCAGAGCTGCGGCTACAGAATACAAACCTCCGATAACAAGCTTTGCGCTGTCTGCACCGACTTAGGTCACGTTACAGATGAAGTGAAAAACGCTCTCACAGGCTGCCGTCTCGTTCTGCTTGAATCAAATTACGACGAGAATATGCTCCGCACCGGCAACTACCCTCTATACCTGAAACAACGTATTCTCTCGGATAACGGTCACCTCTCCAACAATGACTGCTCCGCTCAGATAAATTACCTTATCCGAAACGGCTCTACTCACTTTATCCTCGGTCACCTCAGTCAGGACAACAACCGCCCGACTATCGCCGACAACACGGTTCAGAACAGTCTGTCTCAATTCGTCCGTGGCAAAGATTATCTGCTCGGTGTTGCTCCTGTCGAATCGCAGGGAGGTGCTGTCATCTTTTGATTAACATAAATCTGATCGCCGTCGGCAAACTTAAAGAGGATTACCTCAGAAACGCCTGCTCCGAATACATTAAACGTCTCTCAAGATTCTGCTCATTCTCTTTACATGAACTCGACGAGGCAAGACTACCGGATAATCCGTCACCTAAAGAAATTTCCGCTGCTCTTGACAAAGAAGCCTCTTCTATACTAAAATTCTCAAAAGGATTCTTAATTCCTCTTTGCATTGAGGGAAAACAAATTTCAAGCCCTCAGCTTTCACAGCTTATTTCAGACGTTTCTGTCAGCGGTCAGAGCTCGGTCTCATTTATCATCGGAAGCTCGTTCGGTCTGGCTGAGTCCGTAAAAAATTCCGCAAACTTCAGACTCTCTATGTCTGCTATGACTTTTCCTCACCAGCTCGCAAGAGTTATGCTGCTTGAACAAATTTATCGTGCTTTCCAGATCGCCGAGGGCGGCAAATATCATAAATAACGTAAGGAGGCTGTATATGGAACTTTCTATTAACTCTTCTGATACCCAAGCTATTTCTGAAACTTTACTTTGGTATAAAGACCCTGCCTCGGATTTCAATCAGGCTCTCCCTATCGGAAACGGCAGAATCGGTGCTATGGTCTTCGGCGGCAAAAACTCGGAAACAATCCTCATTAACGAAGACTCACTCTGGTCAGGCGGAAAACGCAACCGCTTAAACCCCGACTCCCTTCAAGGCTTCAAGGAAGTTCGCAAGCTTCTGCTCGAGGGTAATATGTCAGAAGCCGAAAACGTCGCTTTCAAAAAAATGCAGGGCGTTTGCCCCGATTCACGTCACTATATGCCTTTAGGCGAGCTTCACATAGATATGTCTCTCGACAGCAGACCAAAAGACTACAAACGCTCCCTTGACCTGCAAAAAGCTATCGCTTCCACTGAATTTTCAGTCGGCGATGTTCATTTTTCAAGAGATGTCTTCGTTTCTGCTCCGGATAACGTTCTCGTTGTCCGAATTTGTGCCGATTCTCCATCTGCTGTCTCATTTTCATGCCGTATCGACGGCTGCGATGATGCTTTCGACGACAACCGCCCCTGTGCTTCAAATATGCTCAAGCTTACAGGCGGCTACGGCGGCAAAAACGGTATTATGTTCGCTGCCGTACTCGGTGCTTCTACTATAGGCGGTTCTGTAAAAACTGTCGGAAGTACCCTGCAAATTCAAAACGCTGACGAAGCACTTATTATTTTATCGGCTCAGACCAGCTTCTACAAGGGCTTTGATGCCTATGAAGCTGCCGCTGAGCTTGATGCTGAATACGCTCTCGATTCTTCCTTCGATGAACTTTATTACCGCCACGTTCAGGACTATTCCGCTCTGTTTAACCGTGTAAAATTCTCTCTTAACGATAACAAGGACTGCGACAACTCTCTCGATACCTCAGAACGTATTATGCGTCTGCGTGGCAACGAACTCGACGACAAGGAATGCCAGCGTCATATCACCGACAACAAACTCGCTGAGCTTTACTTCAACTACGGCAGATACCTTATGATTTCTGCAAGCCGCCCAGACTGTCAGCCTATGAACCTGCAAGGCATCTGGAACCACGATGTTCATCCTGTCTGGGGTTCACGCTACACTGTCAACATCAACACTCAGATGAACTACTGGTGCGCCGAAACCTGCAACCTCTCTGAATGCCATCTTCCACTTTTCGACCTCATAGAAAGAATCCGCTCGGACGGCTCGGTCACTGCAAAACAAATGTACGGCTGCGAAGGCTTCGTCTGTCACCACGGCTCCGATATCTGGGGCGACACTGCTCCTCAGGGACTATGGACTCAGGCTTCATTATGGCCTATGGGTGCAGCATGGCTATGCCTGCATATCTTTGAGCATTACCAATTTACCTGCGACAAGGACTTCCTTGAACAAAAATATGACACCCTTTGCGATGCAGCAAAATTCTTTGTCGGCTACCTTACACAAAATTCCGAAGGTTTCCTTATTACCGGTCCATCTGTTTCCCCTGAAAATTCTTTCATTTCAGAAAACGGTGACAAATCTGCTCTCTGTATGGCTCCTGCTATGGACTCGCAAATCCTTACCGTCCTTTTCGATGACGTTATCAAAAGTGCCGAAATTCTCGGAAAATCCGATAAGCTCATAGACACAATCCGTGATATGAGAAAAAAACTTCCCCCAATTAAAATCGGCAGATACGGTCAGATTATGGAATGGGACTCAGATTACGAAGAAGTCGATACAGGTCACCGCCATATCTCTCAGCTTTTCGCTCTGTATCCTGCCTCACTCATATCACCTTATGATACTCCAAAACTCGCTGACGCCGCAAGAGCTACTCTCGTTCGCCGCCTTATCCACGGAAGCGGTCACACAGGCTGGAGCCGTGCATGGATTTCAAGTATGTGGGCAAGACTGCTCGACGGAAGAATGGTCTACGAAAATATCCAGAAACTCCTCGCTTACTACACTAACCCCAATCTGCTCGACTCTCACCCGCCTTTCCAAATCGACGGCAACTTCGGCGGTACTGCCGCTATCGCTGAGGCTGTCATTCAAAGCGGCGACGGTATAATTAACCTTCTTCCTGCTCTACCGGACGAATGGAACAGCGGTTACCTCTGCGGCATAAAAGCAAAAGGCGGCTTTGAAGTTTCAGTTTATTGGTCTGACGGCAAACTTATATCTGCTTCCGTTAAATCTTCTGTCGGCGGCTTATGCCGCATAAGAGCCAATGCTGTTGTCAGCGTTTGCCACGAGAACTCAAAAACCGTCAACTCAAGCATTAACGATGATGTCATTTCTTTCGACACTGCTCCCGACAGCATCTACATTATTAAGTAATATCACGGCTTTTCAAAGGAGATACCTGCCTAATGAAAATTTCTAAGCTTATTGCTATTTTTACTGCCTGCCTGATGACAGCTACTGTCCTTGCTGGCTGCAAAAAAAATAAAAAGACATCTAAGGAGTCCTCAACTGCGTCTTATGACTCATCTTCATATGATGACTCCTCCTTACAGACATCAACCCCCGCTACTACTGAAACCACTCCTGTTGAAACTTTCCCGGATTACCCGATATCATACCCTCAGATTATCCCTCAGGATACAGGTACCATCTATCAGGCTGAAGACTGCGACTGCACCGGACTTACCCCAACTAATACCCGCAAGGGCTTCAGCGGTAAAGCCTACGTTTCCGGCTTCGACAAGGGAACAAACTCACTTACCTTCAACATTTCTGCTCCAAGCACACAACATTATGACTTCGGTTTCTCTATCGCTTCTGATAAAGTTACCAAATGCTCAGTTTCAGTCAACGACAAAACTATCGGTGACTTCAATACTATCGCAAACGGTAAATTTACTCTCGTTAAAATGTACGGCATCTTCCTTACTCAAGGTAACTCAACTATCAAAATTACTGTAAACAGCGGTAACATTGACCTCGATTACCTACAGCTTACTAACAATACATCTTTAAGCAAAATAAGCTATGACACAAAGGGTACTCTTACAAATCAGAACTCCGACAAAAATACAAAAGAACTTATGAGTTTCCTCTCGGAACAATACGGCTCTTCTATTATTTCTGGTCAGTATGTATCAGACTCCTCCAACAAGGAGCTTGACCTCGTTTACCGCACTACCGGAAAATACCCGGTAATCCGCTTCTCTGAGCTTGACTCCTCTTATATGTCACTCGATGACAGCTTCAATGACATCGAAGCCGCTGCCGACTGGTACAGACAAGGCGGTATCGTCGGTCTTATGTGGCAATGGAAAGCTCCTTCCTCAAAATCCTCTGTCTATGCCGCTGACACTGACTTCAAACTCAGCAAGGCTGTCACAAATACTGATATATCTTCACTCTCTCAGGAACAAATCCGTGCCTTATACGGCGAAGGCAAAATCTCTAAGGAATGCTATGGCATTATCCTCGATATCGACAATATGGCAGGCAAACTCCTTTCACTCAAAAGTCTCGGTATCCCGGTACTATGGCGTCCGCTTCACGAGGCCGGCGGAAACTGGTTTTGGTGGGGAGCTGACGGCGTTTCCAGCTACAAGTGGCTCTGGAACCTTATGTACTCCCGTATGACAAACTATTTCAAACTCGACAACCTTATATGGGTCTGGAACGGTCAGAGTGCCGAATGTCTCGTTGACAAAAACACTTTCGACATCGCTTCAGTTGACATCTATATGAACAAGGACAAGGATTTCGGCAGCCGCTATGAACAGTTCGCCGCTATTCAGAAAATGGTCGGCAAGGACAAGCTTATCGCTATCTCTGAATGCAGCCGCATTCCCGATGTTGACGACTCTTTCCGTGATAACGCTGTATGGTCTTTCTTCGGTCTCTGGTACGGCTCTTATGTCTCAAAAAACGGTAAGTTCTCAGAGGAATATATCAAAAAAGACGCTTTTATCAAGGCTTACAATTCCGAAGGCGTTATGACTCTCGATGAATACCGCAAACTTACCGGCTACGGCGGCAATACTCCTGTAACCGCCACAAAACCTGTCGTTTCATCACCTCCCGCAACAACTGCTGTCACAGCCGCTTCAACTGCACCGGCTTCTTCCACAACAACTACTTCCACTGTCACTGTTGCCACAGCCGCTGCTTCCTCAACTTAATATATAATACACAGAACAAGCGGACTCTCAAGGATTTTATTTACCTTCAGAGTCCGCTTTTAATTTATTTTGAAAACAAGTTCTAAGATACACATTCGCAAAAGTCGTGCTTATTGCACTGCAATACAATTTTTCAAAGCTTATCTTTTGTATTTTTCGAGGTTAACCTGCTTTATATTTTCTTTAGCTCACCTTTTACATTGTACATCATATAAAATGCTATAAACATTGCTATAAGCTCTGCTAACGGAAATGCAAGCCATACCGTTTCGGACGCATTCGCAAACCTCGTAAACAGCCATGCTATCGGCAATGCTCCTGCTATAAGCCTTACAAACGACAGCACCAATGAATACATTCCCTTTCCCAACGCCTGAAAGATTCCCTGATACGCTATATTTGCTCCTACAAACAGATATCCAGGCGTTATAAGCCGTATTGCAAGTCGGCAAAGTCTTATCGTTTCTTCAGACAACGCAAATATTCCTACAAGCTGATTCGCAAATATCTGCAAACCAATCAGTCCAACAAGCATTATCAAAAGCGTAAACTTCATTCCGTAACGTATTCCTTCATTTATCCGCTTTTTATCACGCTTTCCGTAATTAAAACCTATTATCGGTATCATAGCATTGTTCATTCCGAATGCCGCAAAAAATACAAACTGCTGTATCTTATAGTAAACTCCATACGCTGTAACTGCTGTTTCAGATACATTCCCAAGTATTATATTTACTCCGTATGTCATAAAGGACATAAGTGCCTGCATAAGAATTGCAGGAATGCCTACCTTATATATCTCAACTATTATTCCAAGTTCAGGCTTTATGTAAGAAATTTCTGTTCCAAAATCGTTTTTGTTGTACTTATAGTGAAATACAGCATCAAGCAGAAATGATACAAACTGTCCTATTACCGTCGCATAAGCTGCTCCATCTATCCCAAGCTCAGGACAGCCAAAATATCCGAATATCATTATCGGGTCAAGTATTATGTTCACGACTGCTCCTGTTATCTGAGCTATCGTTGTCAGCATCGTTCTTCCTGTGGCTTGCAACAATTTCTCATATGTCATATACATAGACACGCCAAATGAGTACACTGTGCATATTCTGAGATACCTTACGCCAAGGTCTGCCGTTATCGCATCTCCGGTTTGTGACAATATGTACGGCTCTACTCCGAATATGCCGAACAAAAGAAAAATTACAAACATACAGATTCCAAGAAATATTGAATTTCCACTGATTTTCCCAGCCTTTTCACGGTTTCCCTCACCGAGACTCTTTGAGATTATTGCGTTGATTCCAACTCCGGTTCCGACTCCTATTGCTATCATAAGCATTTGTATCGGAAACGCAAGCGTCAATGCATTAACTGCTCTGTCGCTCATATTTTTGACTGCATCAGTATCTTTCATACAGCTTACAAAATAGCTGTCGGCTATATTGTAAACCGCCTGTAGTGCCATTGAAATTATCATTGGTATTCCCATTGACAACAGCAGTCGTTTTATCGGCAGTATTCCCATCTTATTCATAGTAATTGCTTCTGTTTCGCTATTCATTTTTTACCTCCGTATAATTTTCCCAAAAATAAAAATCGTGCAGCTGTAATAAATCCGGACTTAGGCATTACAGCTGCACGATTAATTTTATTTTATCATTTTTTGTAGTTTTTCGTAATGGGCATTTTGCACAAACTTTTGCTGAAAATCTGTAGGTTTACTCAGTAACCGTTATGTTTCCGTTCACCCAGTTTTCAACGGCATATTTCTGCATTGCGGCATCTTTCGATACATTTGTGAACATATCGCCGTCCTTATAGAAAAATTCAAGATTATAAACGGTTCCGACTGTTGCATCATCAGGAATTTTAAAGCTGAAGCTCACAATTTCGCCATCTTTTCCCGAATTTTCGTTGCTTGCCGTTGTGAAGAACACTGCATACTTATTATTTTTCACAAGGTCATCAGGACGGTTATCAATCCAGCCAAGAGCAACCATTGCTGCCATATCCTTTACGGCATCGCCCTTTTCATATGCAATTTCGCCTGTATTTTCGTCATTTACGGCCGTAAGTGCATCGTCATACGAAAAATGTATGCCGCACATAGCCCAAAGTCCATCGGCACCCTGAACTGTTACAGGAATCTGCACTGTTTCGCCGGCTTTTGCTTCTGCACTTCCAAGAGTCAGTATTGGTGAACAGCTTCGGCTTTCAATATCAACCGAACTGCTGCTTTCACTATTGTTTTGGCTGTTATTTTCGGCACTTTTCTCAGAATCGGCTGCAGTGCTGTCCTGGTTGGTATTTACCGAGATTTTCAATACATCGTCACAGCCTGTCATAAGGCAAAGAGCTGTTGCTGCCGCTGTTACAGCTCCAAGAAAACGAATCCCCATATTCCTCATAATCTCCTCTATTTACCTTCAACTGTTATTTCATTCTTGTCATCGGCAGATATTGCGATAGTGCTTATATTTGAAGCGTTCTCTATTATAATATTTGCAATTTTATCCTCGATATTCTGTCTGATAACACGTCTTATATCTCTTGCACCATCAGTTTTTCCGTAAGATTTTTCAGCTATTGCAGAAAGTGCCTTGTCATCATAGGCAAGAGAAATGTTTTTCTCTCCGAGTGGTTCACGCATTTCATCGAGCATAAGAGCGGCAATTTTTGCAAAGTCATCCTTTGTAAGCTGCTTGAAAACAACTATTTCGTCTATTCTTCCAAGAAATTCAGGTCTTAGAAACTCACGGAGTCCCTTTACAGCCTTTTCCTTAGAAATTTCGTTTACTGTCTTATTGAAGCCAACTCCTGTTGACTTATCGGTAGAGCCTGCATTTGAGGTCATACAAATGATAGTATTCTCAAAATTTACAGTTCTTCCGTGAGCGTCGTCAACCTTGCCTTCATCAAGTATCTGCATAAGAATGTTCATTACATCCGGGTGAGCCTTTTCGATTTCGTCGAACAAAATCACTGAATACGGACGTCTTCTAACCTTTTCTGTAAGCTGACCTGCCTCATCGTAGCCAACGTATCCAGGAGGTGAACCTATCATTCTTGCTACGGAATGCTTTTCCATATACTCTGTCATATCAAGTCTTATCAAAGGCTCTGTCGAGTCGAATAGCTCCGTTGATACAGCCTTTACAAGCTCTGTTTTACCAACGCCTGTTGGTCCGACAAAGATAAACGATGCAGGACGGCGGCGTTTGCTGAGCTGTACTCTTGTTCGTTTTATTGACTTTGATATAAGTTCAACGGCTTCGTCCTGACCGATAATTTTCTTTTTGAGAGTTTCCTCAAGGTGAGCAATCTTCATAAAATCGGTTTCTGCAATTTTCTTTGCAGGAATTCCGGTCCAAAGCTCGACTACCTTTGCGATATCGTCCTCAGTAACATTTACGTTGCTTACTTTTTCCTTTAGCTCAGTTTCAGTTGCACGGGCACGGATGAGTTTACCCTTTATATCGGCAAGGAGCTGATAATCCGGTTCAGTTTCCTGTTCGGCAGACTTCTCCTCTTCCTCAAGCTCGGCAATTTCCTTTGTAACCTTGTCATATTCTGCAATTTCCGGTGTTCTTATGCAAGTGCAGGCACAGCCCTCGTCAAGAAGGTCGATGGCTTTATCAGGCAGAAATCTGTCGGTTATATAGCGTTCCGAAAGAACAGCACAAAGTCTTATCAGGTAATCGGAAATCTTTACCTTGTGATAGTCCTCGTAGTATTTTTTTATTCCAAGCAAAACGTCAACTGTTTCCTCGACCGTAGGTTCATTTACGGTTACAGGCTGGAATCTTCTTTCGAGTGCGGTATCCTTTTCGATATACTTACGGTATTCGCCAAACGTTGTTGCACCTATTACCTGAACCTCGCCTCTTGAAAGTGCGGGTTTTAAGATATTTGCGGCATTCATTGAGCCTTCTGAGTCGCCTGTACCTATGAGGTTATGCACTTCATCTATGAAAAGTATTATATTGCCTTCGCTTTTTACTTCCTCAACCAGACCCTTTACACGGCTTTCAAACTGTCCTCTGAACTGTGTTCCGGCAACAAGAGCCGTAAGGTCGAGCAGATACACCTTTTTATCGGCAAGATTGAATGGTACATCGCCTGAATTTATTCTCTGAGCGATTCCCTCTGCTATTGCGGTTTTACCTACGCCTGGCTCGCCTATAAGACACGGATTATTTTTGGTACGGCGTGAAAGTATCTGCACAACTCGTGCTATTTCCTTATCACGGCCTATTATTTCATCAAGCTTTCCGTCCTTTGCTTTTTGAGTAAGGTTTGTGCAATAATTTCCGAGAAATTTAAGTTCCTTTGGTTTATCTTTTTTGCGGTCTTTTTTGCCGAATATTCCCATACGTTTTTCTTCGGTTCTATCGTCCTGACGTTTTGGGTCAGATTTTTCTTTTGGAGCGTCATTTTTTTCGTTCTCGTCTGCTTTATTTTCAGATTTGAGCAGTCCCTGCAAAAATTCGGGCATAACTCCCGAACCGCCCATTTCAAAGCTGTCTCCGTCGAGCAGTCCCATCATCTGGTCGGATATCTGTTCCATTTCTGCATCTGTAATGCCCAATTGCTCCATATACTCGGCTACCTGAGGTATTTTCATTTCTTTTGCACACACCATGCAATATCCCTCATTTTTCTTTTCATCGCCCTGTACTGAAGTGATGAACACTACTGCCGGACGCTTTTTGCATTTACTGCACATTATCATTCGTTATATGCCTCCTATTTTTGCATTTTGAGCTTATGCCCAATCAATACTGTAGACTTTTAAATTATAAATATATTTAAATATTATTGTACTATCTATTGTTTCCTTATTGAAACACATCATTTTATTGTTTCCGGCAATTATGCAGAATGTTATTGCCGAACAGATAACGAACATTACAAACATTACCCTTATGCATCCAACGATTCCTCCTGCAATACAGTTTGCGGTTCCGGTCAGACCAATTATTCCTTTATCGCCAATGCCTTGTGACATAAGCCTTGCAACGATCATAAATATAATGAAAAACAGCAGAAAAGTTGCTATTCTTATTACCTTTGTCGTTATTTCTTCAACATATGTTTCCTCGATATATTTTGAAACGGTTTTTACGTCACTATTTGCAACTATGTTCATAGCATCATTCACATTACTGCTTTTTTCTGACTTTTCAAATATTTCCGACACCGCATAGTCTGGTATGTCGTTTTTGAGTAAATCGCTCATAATGCGGGCATATCCAAGATTTACATTAGCCTTGAATCCATCATATGTATCAACTCTTATCCCATTGACATTATTTGCATACGCATATAAGCTGGACGTTATACCCTTGCCGCTTTTAAGAATTTCATCAATTTTCTCCGGATTTGTTTTTAGATTATAATCGAGTCCATCAAGGTAAGCTGAAAGTTTTTCTGAAAATGAAAATTCGTCAAGACGTCTTTCAATTTCATTTCTATTGCTCACTCTAACAGATGAGTCATAGACAAATTTAGCTGTCGAACCACTTATAAGAACTCCTATAACAACGCTGAATATACAGCCTATTGTGATAACAAATGACTTTGAAAGTCCCTTTCGTGCCGATGCATACACAAAGCCAATTATCACTGCAACAGTCAGCACATCAAAAAACCACCAGAATTGTGTATTAACCATAACCGTTTACCTATGCACACTGTATATCAACATTCTTCAAATCATTTTGTATAAGAATGTCAAAATCTGCAATGGCTTCCTTTCATTTAACTTTCATAGTCTATTCTGTCTATTTTATCGTACCCCAACAGAAAAACATACTTATCGCTTCTTACAAAGCGTGTATAGCTGTCGCTGATATCGGCAGATGACCTTAGTTTGCCCTCGAAATCATAGGTGTCGATTTTGGTTTTGCTCATAACGTATACAAGTCCGTCATATATATGAACGTCTCTGAGTTCCTCGTCAAACGGTATCACAAATGGTTCCGATTTAGAATTTTTGATTATCATAAGCTGATATTTTCTTCTGTCGTCGTCATTAAGTATAGTGGCAATTTGCTGACCGTTGCTGTCACAGCCTGCGAGTTTTCCGTCATAACTATAGCTTGCACCTATTTCGCCCTTATTATTATAATATGCACATTTTGTATCTCCTAAAACAACAGCTCCGTCGGGATTAATAGAAGTACTCAGGCAAAATGTTTCAAATGGCTGTGATTTCCATTGAGTTTCGTTTGCATTGAAGCTTACTTTTTCTGAAGTTGTAATAACTGAACCGTTGTCAGCACTCACGAAACTAAGGACTGCTCCGCTACTATCGCTGTTGAAGCTGACGTCAATGAGTCTATCAATACATTCTCGACCGTATATAAATGTTCCGCTTACGTCATAAACTGAAAGCTCACACGAATATTTATCGGACGATGTAACAACTGCAACTGAACCATTGTCGCTCAAGCGTGCAAATATCACAGTATTAGTGGTATTTTTGACATAAATATTTTTTCTCAGGCTTTCGAGTCTGAATTTATTTCCGCCGCACTCATATATAAGTGCTTTGCCGTCATTTGTTTTCATTACAGCATTTGAGTAGCCATGCTGTCGTTTTTCGATAAGGGTGCCGTCCTCCTTGTAAATATAGAGGTAAGCGTCGCTAAGCACATAGAGAGCTGACTTTGAATATTCCATCTGGTAACTATTTCCGCCGGAAATTTCGATTGGAAAGTTACCTTTTGCGAGTTCTCCGTCGTTTACGATTGTCTGATATTTTTCACCTATGCCTTGAAGTTTGGGTAGCCATTTCCCTCTGTAGTAATACATACCGCCGATTATTGTGGCGAGTACGAGCAGCATAAAAAACTTTTTACGTCGTCTGCGGCGATGCTCACGTTTTTTGACTTCGACTATATCGTTAACGTCATAATTTGCCATACAAGACCTCCTGTTTTGAAGAACGGGAGTAAAGCTCGTTCAAACTTTCCTGACCGTAAAAGACTCTGTTGAGGTACAGTCCGTGTGGCAAAGCAGTTTTGCCTGCTTTGAGTCTGTTTTTTGCTGTCAGTATTGATGGTATATCGTCGGCGGAAATTTTGCCTTCGTTGACCCAGATAAGTGTTCCGACGATAATCCTAATCATATTATACAAAAATCCATTACCTTTTACAAGTATTATTACGATATCTCCTGAGCTTTCTATTGAAATATCATATATTGTTCTTATTGTAGTTGATACAGTTGTGCAGTTTCCACAAAAAGATTTGAAGTCATGTGTGCCTATCAGAGGTTCAGCCGCACTCATTGCAAGTTCAGTATTGAACTTCCTCCGGTAATGCAACATCATATCAGGTGCAAATGGATTCTTACTTTCACTGCAATGCATTTTGTAAACATACTCCTTGCCAAGGCAGTCAAAACGTGCATGAAATGCCTCATCTACTTCCTCACAGCTGAGTATTGAGATATCGTCCGGCAGGTAGCCGTTTACACCACGTATAAAATTCCTTGTTGGAATTTCACGTTCAGTTTTCAGATTAAAGCAATAGCTGTTTGCGTGTACTCCTGTATCTGTCCTTGAGCAGCCGCATATTGATACATTTTCATTCAGAACCCGTGATATCGCCTTTTCAACGGTTTCCTGCACTGTCATTGCGTTATCCTGTCTTTGATAACCGTGGTAATTTGTCCCCCTGTAGGCCATCATTACTTTAAGATTTCTCATTCTCGTTTTCTTTTGATTCCTCTTTTTCTTTATTTTTGGACTGTGCCGTATCATCGCTTTTTACATCTTTTACGATTTCGGGTACATCGTCCATTTTGTCGGATTTCGGAGTTGAATTTGTATCTGCATTATTTTCGGCTGACATTTTTTTCTTTCTACGTTTTACATCTAAGACTGCAAAGAATACAAAGAGTATCACACCGCCTCCTGTGGCTGCTGCGCCTATCGGCAGACCATTTGGAACATATGAAAGTTCTATATTATGCTTTCCTGCACTTAGTCTTGCACCAGTCATACCTCCAATAACAGCGAATGTATCTGTTTTTTTGCCGTCAACTGTAAGTTTCCAGCCTCCGTCATAAGGTATTGAAAGGTAAAGTATTCCGTTATTATTGGCAGTTATTGTTCCCTTCATTTTGCTGTCCGAAAATTTTGTAACGTTAAGCGGTTCGTCGGCGAGCTTTGCGTAATCTTCGTCCCAGACCTTCTTGTTTAGGGCATAAACCATAATATTTCCACTACCGTTTGGTTTATCGCTTGCGGCTGTAATTGTAAGCGATGCTGTATGACCGCTCTTAGCTTCGCCCATAGGAAATGTTATTGCGTAGTCCTTAGCTGATATTCCGCCGTCGACTCTGTTGCCATCGTTATTTACGGTTATGCTGTCGAATCCGCCAGGTGTCACATAGCCGTAAAGGTAGCTTCCGTCAGCACCGTTATAGTCAAATGTAAGTGACGCATTATTTACATTGCCCGTCTTATTGAACGTATAATTTCCGTAGCTTGCCTTATTGACATTCAGACCGTCGTATGTTGCAAGAGCCACAGGTTGGGGAGTAAAAATGTCCTCGTTTGAACCGCAGGCAAGCTTCATAATTTCGTTCTGATATTTAAACGGAACAGTTTCGGCAATTGCACTTGACTGCATTATATTGCTGTCCATCATAAATCCTATCGGAAGTGAATATTTATTCTTATAATAGTTTACAGAACCCTCAGTTGTGACATAATCAAGCGACAATGGGTCACTTAAAATCATTCCGTCTCTTGACACAATATATTTTATTCCAAGAAGTGCATTTGTTACCGGACTTGATAAGCGGTAATAATATCTGTTTCCTGCTTCGGAGGCATATAGTCCAAGCTTTGCCATAAGTCTGGTGACGCTTACATTTGCGGACGATGAAAACTGTGATACGCCGTTATATCCGTAAAGTGCACCGTCATTAAGAGTGTAAGTCTTACTCATTTCAGTACGGAAAAACAGTTGTTCTTCATTAGCGTTTATATCTGACAGCACCGTATGAACATCATCTGCATTTAGTGGGTATGACTTATAATCCGAATTGCCTACAGTCTTTACACCGTTTACAGCATTTGTGTAACATTCAGCACATACTGCAAGGCATAGCAAAAGGCTTGTAGCGTAACTTCTTATCTTTGCCGACTTCATAGGGAATATCTTTACTATAACAAATATCAGAATAAATGCAATTGCTATTATAAGTGAACGTCTGATGTAATTTTTTTCACCATTTAGAGCTGCTTTAACAACGTCCATATGAACCTTTGTGCTGCACCATACAATTGCTGCCGGACCTATAAGCATAGCTATGAGCTGATATATTTTTACACCGTTTTTCATCATTGCATCGAATGCCGCATATGCTGATGTTATAAGTATAAATGAAAAAATAAATGCAAATCTGTATGGTATCATATTTGTAAAATGAAATCCGTGCCAGATGTAATTAAGAATATTATAGTTGCAGCTCACGGCTATCACCGCAAGAAGTATTACTGACATTGCTTTTGCTCTTATTTTTATTTTCGGAATAACCAAAAATGCACCGAAAAGAACTACGCAAAGCATACCACACGCAAAGTTCGGAAGTCCTTCCTTCATTGACGGGTTATTGTAGGAATAGAGATTGCCGAATATTGCCGTCCATTTCTCATAGAATGCACCGTCCTGTGGAAATGTGTTGTTGGCACTGTAAGTAAGCTTCAATCCGTAGTATGCAGGCAGAAGCATAAATCCTGCCAGAGCGACTCCGATTGCTGACGAACGTGCGATTATCCAAAGCTTTTTAAGTCCGTCCTTAAAGCCCTTTGCCTCGCATATTATCCCGCCTGCAAAAGCAAGTACGGTAAACAGGCAGGTAAAGTATGCTATGTAATAGTTAGATATGAGCGATAATGCAAGTGTAATTGTAAACAGTTTCCACTTGCCATCACGGCATATAGCGCAGATTCCGAGCATTACAAGTGGGAAAAGTGCTATTGTATCAAACCACATAACGTTCCAGTAATATCCGAGAACGTAGCTGCAAAGTGCGTAAAGAGTACCGAAAACAGCTATTGAAAGGTCATTGCGTCTGAATGTGTACTTCAGGAACATACTGAAAAATGCTCCACAGAAGCCTATTTTTGCGATAAGTATGTACATAAGTGCATCACGGGTAGTGTCCTCCGATGCAAAAACTGAAAGCAGATTAAGTGGGCTTGCCGCATAATACGATATCAAAGAGAGAAAGTTTGTTCCCATTCCTGTTTCCCATGAATAAAGGAACGACGAGCCTAAAAGCAGTTTTTCACGAACCACTCTGAAAAACGGATAATACTGATGCCAAAGGTCTATAACAAGCATCTGCTGGTCGCCGTAAGGATGCATTCCTGCTTCTTTGAACGCAAGTGTCATTATTACAACCGGTATCACAAATGCCAGCACTACCCACAACAGGCCGCTTTCTGTCACAGCTTTCAGCAGTGGATTCTTTTTATTTATCAGTTTTTCTGTATTGTTATTTTTGCTCACAAGCTCACCTCATTATTAATAAGCGGACTGCTGTCCTGCTATTCAAAGCATCAGATTGACTGCTATTATTGCGCCCATAAATGCACACGTTACTGCAAGTGCAGCGAAATCACGTCCGCCGGATTTAAGCTGTCTCAGACGGGTTCTACCGTCTCCTCCGTTGTAGCAGCGGCATTCCATAGCGGTTGCAAGCTCCTCTGCACGTCTGAATGACGATACGAAAAGCGGAATTAGTATTGGAATAAGATTTTTCACACGAGCTCTGAGACTTCCGCTGTCTATTTCCGCACCACGGGCTTTCTGTGCAGACATAATCTTATCTGTTTCTTCGATAAGCGTTGGAATAAACCTTAATGCAATTGTCATCATCATTGAAAGCTCATGCACAGGAAATTTAAGCTTTTTAAGCGGTGACATAAGCTGTTCGAGAGCGTCTGTCAGTGCTATTGGTGACGTTGTGTACGTCAGAAGTGAAGAACCGGCTATTAGAAGTACAATTCTCACGAGCATATAGACACTTGTTTCGATTCCGCCCTCTGTTACCTTTATAAATCTCCACTTAAACAGGACATCTCCGTCGCTTATAAAAACGAGGTTCAGAACTGCCGTAAAAATCAGAAATGGGAATATCGGTTTTATACTTTTTACGAACAAGCGGTTTGGTATTTTTGATAATGCTATTGCTCCAAATGTGAATACACTTCCGATTACAAGTCCCCATACGCTGTCGCCTATAAACAGCATCACAACGAAAATACACGTTATAATTATTTTGAATCTCGGGTCAAGGCGGTGAAGCAGGCTTTCTCCCGGGAAAAACTGTCCTATGGTAATATCCTTCAGCATCGGGTAACTTTTCCCCTTTCCCTGAGTTTTTTCATTATCAGCTCCTTGGCGTATTCAACGGTATAGACTTGTTTTCCAAAGTTCAGACCTCTTTGCTCAAGTGCATTAAATACCCTTGTTATCTGAGGTACATCGAGTCCCATAGCTTCTATTTCTTTTGAACGGCTGAACACATTCACTGTTGTATCGTAGCAGAAAAGCTCTGATTTATTCATAACGAGTATCTTATCAGCATACTTTGCAATATCTTCCATACTATGTGATACTATCAGAACGGTATTTCCTGTTTTTTTATGGTACTGTTTTATCTGACCCAATATGACATCACGTCCGTGAGGGTCAAGACCGGCGGTTGGCTCGTCCAGAATCAGAATTTTCGGTTCCATAGCCATTACTCCCGCAATAGCCACACGACGTTTCTGTCCGCCTGAAAGCTCAAACGGACTGCGTTCGAGGCATTCCTGTGGAAGTCCGAGATTTTCAGCAGTTTCTCTTACTCTGCGTTCAATTTCGTCCTTATCGAGTCCCATATTTTTAGGTCCGAAGGCGATATCCTTGAATACTGTTTCCTCAAAGAGCTGATATTCGGGATACTGAAAAACGAGTCCGACTTTAAATCTTACATTTCGGATTTCGGTTTTATTTTCCCATATATCCTTGCCCTCAAGCAGTATTCTTCCTGAGGTAGGCTTCAGAAGTCCGTTGAAGTGCTGTATAAGTGTGGACTTGCCGGACCCGGTGTGACCCATAACTCCTACAAGTTCGCCCTCTTCTATTTCGAGATTCACGTTTTTTACAGCAGTTTTCTCAAACGGCGTACCCTGACTGTATGTATATGTAAGGTTTTCGGTTTTAAGAATTGACAAGACTTATGCTCCTCTTTTGATTTTTTATGGAAAACCCACTGTTTCTGTCAGCTGGCGGCTTGTACAGCTTTGTCATCGTCATTATTGTTTGACGTGCGAAATAAAGCTTCTATTGCGTCAGCACACTCATCTTCGCTTATTATGTGGCTGTCAAGATCTATGCCTTCTTTTCTCAGAAGGTAGACAAGCTCTGTTGTCTGAGGAACATCGAGTCCGATTCGTTTCAGCTCCTCGACGTTTGAAAAGACCTCTGACGGAACGTCATCAAAGACTACCTGTCCTTTATCAAGAACGACTACACGGTCGCTCTGAGCCGCTTCGTCCATATAGTGTGTTATCAGCACGATAGTGATACCTGCTTCACGGTTCAGGCGGCGGATAGTTTTCAGAACCTCTTTGCGTCCCTGAGGGTCGAGCATAGCAGTAGGTTCATCGAGAATTATACATTCAGGTCGCATTGCTATTATTCCTGCGATTGCCACACGCTGTTTCTGACCGCCCGAAAGCTGACTCGGACTGTGGTAGCGGTATTCGTACATTCCTACAGCTTTGAGTGCATCATCTACTCTCTGGCGCATTTCCTTTGGAGCGACGCCGAGGTTTTCGAGAGCGAATGCAACGTCCTCCTCGATAATTGATGCTACAATCTGGTTGTCCGGATTCTGAAACACCATACCTGCGTGCTGTCTTAGTTCAAAGAGTCGGTTTTCGTCCGAGGTATCGATTCCGCACACGAAAACCTTTCCGGAGCTTGGCATAAGTATTCCGTTAAAATGCTTTGCAAGCGTTGATTTCCCCGAGCCGTTGTGTCCGAGAACCGCTGTAAAGCTTCCTTTTTTTATACTGATATTTATTCCTTTAAGAACCTCTGTAACAGCAGCTTTTTCATCGTACTCATTTGTATAGTGAAAGCGAAGGTTTTCGGAAACTATTATATCTTCCATATTATCAGCACTCGTAGTCAATGCAGGCTCTTGACTCCTTTACTTCTGAAATGAATGCACCAAATTTAAGATGTTCCGGGTGCACCTGATATTTATTAAGGTCATCAATGCTGTCAAATTCGCATACAAGTGCAAAATGGTAATTTCCGCCATCTGCACCATCAACATTTACTACAGCTTCTATATTTTTGAGGCAGTTGATTTTCTCTTTGAGTACAGCGGCTTTTTTCTGTGCTTCAAGTGCATTTTCTTTTGCTGTACGACCTTGTGCGTCTTTAAGTCTGAACATTACTATATGCTTTATCATAAATCATTCTCCATTCTGTTTAACAATAAATTATTTCTGCCAGATTGCGGTTGAACCACACGGAAGTATCATTTTACTTGACTGTACGGGAAGTCCTATTTCATCGAAGCTTACGTTTCCGCCGAACTTATCATTCAGCACACTGCCGAGGATATACCCCATAACCGATGGTGAAAGACCTGTTGTATAGCTGTTTATCAGAAAGAAAAGCGGGTCATCAGAGAGTATTCCCGAGCAAAGCTTTACAAGGTCATACACGCAGTCCTCAAGCTTCCAGACCTCACCGCCCGGGCCTCTGCCATAGCTTGGCGGGTCCATAATTACGGCATCATATCGTCGTCCACGTCGGATTTCTCTTGCAATGAACTTTTCGCAGTCATCGACTATCCAGCGTATTGGCTTATCTGAAAGTCCCGATGCTGCGGCGTTATCTCTTGCCCACTGCACCATTCCCTTTGAAGCGTCAACGTGACATACTGATGCTCCTGCTTCTGCACACGCAAGTGTTGCACCGCCTGTATAAGCAAACAGATTAAGCACGCTTATCTGCCGGTCGCCTGCCGACCTTATTTTTTTTGCCATAAAGTCCCAGTTTACTGCCTGTTCGGGGAAAAGTCCCGTATGCTTGAAGCCTGTTGGACGTATATTGAATATCAGATTATTATACCTTATATTCCATGAATTTTCAAGTCTTTTTTTAAATTCCCACTGACCGCCTCCTGCATTGGAGCGATAATAATGACCGTCTGCGGTTTCCCAGAGCGTTGATTTTTTTTCTGTTTTCCAGATTATCTGCGGATCCGGTCGTATAAGGCTGATGCCGCCCCACATTTCGAGCTTTTCCTGTGAAGACGCATCAATTATCCGATAGTCCTTCCAATTTTCTGCTGTTCTCAATTCTCAGTCTCCTATCTGTTTGTTCGTTCATGTATTTTGTCGGCGAGTGTCATAGCCATAACGTTTATGTTCTTAAAGTCCTTACCCTCAGCCATAATTTTTATTGCCGCATCTGCTGTACTTTCACGGACAAGGATTCTGCCTGAAATTCCAAGCTCCTCATCGTATTTTTCTATAAGCGACGTTATTTCGCTGTCATTTTTCCATATTTCCTTAAATTTCGGCAATATTTTTACGTCCGTCATAACCTGTGGATATTTTGTCATAATATTTGCAAGCTCGCTCATTTTTTTGCCTGAAGATGCAAGAATTTCGAGAAGTCTTGCAGCTGTCAGCATACCGTCTGCGGTGACGGCATCGTCAAGAAAAATAATGTGTCCATTTTGCTGACCGCCTATATTATAACCCCCGTCAAGCATTTTTTCAAGTACATTTCTTTCTCCAACGCCGGACTTTATTACAGTAATGCCGTTCTCGGCGGCGAAATTTGAAAATCCTATATTTGCCATTATTGTTATGACCAATGAATCTCTTTTAAGCAGACCACGTTCCTTGTATGATTTTGCAATTATTGCGATTATCTTATCGCCGTCCACAAGCTCTCCGTTTTCGTCAACTGCAAGACATCTGTCTGCGTCTCCGTCAAAGGCTATGCCGCAGTCGCATTTTTCCTTTACAACAAGCTCCATAAGCTGACTCATATGCATTGAGCCGCATTCCTGATTAATATTTGTTCCATCAGGAGTATTAAATGCCATTACGGTTTCGGCTCCGAGCTTATTGAACAGTTTTTCGGCAATTTCGGACGCATTTCCGTTTGCACAGTCTATTGCAACCTTAATTCCTCCGAGGTCTGTTTTTATGCAGCCTTCGAGAAACTGTTCATATTCCTGTCTGAAGGCGTCCTGTGAGTGGATTATTCTTCCTACGGCAAGGCGTGATGCAAGTGCAACTCTTCCCGGCTCGTCAAGCACCAGTCTTTCTATTTCCTCCTCGGTTTCGTCCGGAAGCTTATTTCCGTTTGCTCCGAGCAGTTTTATACCATTATACTCTATATTATTATGTGATGCCGTTATCATAAATCCGCCGTCTGCTTCTTTGTCCTTTATAAAGCCTGCAACGGCAGCAATCGGCAGTACTCCGAGCAAAACGGCATCTGCACCAACCGAACATATTCCTGCACACAGTGCGGCTTCGATTATATCCGACGATATTCTCGTATCCTTTCCAACGAAAATCCGTGGCTTTTTACCGACCTTTCTTGTCATCACAACTGTTGCCGCACGACCTATATTCATAGCAAGTTCGCACGTCAGTTCTGTTATAGCAACGCCTTTTGCACCGTCTGTACCGAATATTCTTCCCATATTTCAATCTCCTCTGTTGCCTTTATCTTAGGGCATATATGCAAATCAAGTGCTTTTGGTATATAAGCTCTGAAATTGTGCTGTATTGTGAAGGCAGGCAGCAGTCAGAAAATCTGTTGTAAGCTGTAACTGCTCCGTCCTTTCCGATTATGGCAAAAAATGTATGTATCTGTGACAAAAGTGGAAATCCAAGCCATAAGCTGACAATATATCCGCCCTCGCTGTATATTTCCGTTGTACGGCGAAGCTTCAGACTTTTTGTTTCCGAAAGCAGCGGATGTCTCAATAGTGACAGCGGATTACAGCCAAAAAGCCCCATTGCCATTCTGTAACGCTCCATAAAGTACGCAGTTTCACAAAGCGGCTGAGGCTTTTTAAGATAAATCAATGCATTATACACGGCTATAATTTCGCAGCCGTTAAATTCCATACTGAAAAGTCCGTACCTGTATTTCGGGACATTTCCGATACTCTGACCGCAGACATACTCTGTTTTTTCAGGTTCGAGCCTGCGGTTATTTTTAAAATTCCGCCGTGACGTAAAGGACATCATAATGTAAGCTGACCGTCCTCTCCGGATATAAGCGGTATTCCGAGGTGTTCATAAGCAAGTTTGGTAGCACATCTGCCACGGGGAGTACGTCCGAGAAATCCGAGCTGCATAAGGTATGGTTCGCAGACATCTTCAAGCGTGACGGCTTCCTCACCGAGTGCAGCGGCAAGCGTTTCGAGACCTACCGGGCCTCCTCCGTAGCCTTTTATAATCATTTCGAGCAGACGTCTGTCGAGATTATCAAGACCGAGCTTGTCTATTTCGAGTCGTCCGAGAGCAATTGTGGCGATTTCCTTTGTAATTTCGCCGTTTCCCATTACATCTGCAAAATCACGCACACGTTTGAGAAGTCTGTTTGCGATTCTCGGAGTACCTCTTGCTCTGCCTGCAAGCTCTGTTGCACCGTCAGGTGTACACGGTATTCCGAGAATCATACTACTTCTTCTTATTATGTCTGTAAGCTGTTCGCAGTTATAGAGTTCAAGCCGCTGTATTACGCCAAATCTGTCTCTTAAAGGAGAAGAAAGCTGACCTGCTCTTGTAGTTGCACCTATGAGTGTAAATGGTTTCAAATCCATTCGTATAGACCTTGCTGAAGGGCCTTTTCCGATTATTATATCTATGACTCTGTCCTCGAGGGCAGGATAGAGAATTTCCTCAACGGCTCGTGAAAGCCTGTGAATTTCGTCGATAAACAGCACATCATTATCTGAAAGGCTTGTCAGCAGTGACACAAGGTCACCGGGCTTTTCGATAGCAGGACCTGTTGTAACTCTCAGGTTCACCCCGAGTTCATGAGCAATTATTCCCGAAAGTGTTGTTTTTCCGAGTCCCGGAGGTCCATAAAGGAGAACGTGGTCAAGCGGTTCATTTCGGCGTTTTGCCGCCTCTATGTACACTGCAAGATTTTCCTTTACCTTATCCTGTCCGATATACTCGCTGAGCGACTGCGGTCTGAGAGTTACCTCGACATCGGCATCCTCTTCGGTATTTTGTGCGGATACAATTCTTGGTGCAAACTCAAGCTCTTCTGTTTCAATCACTATATCAGCTCCTGTCGGTGGTTTTATTTCTCGAAATAGCGTTTCTTTCTGACGTAAAACGGTTCTGCTATGGCGGCAGCTTTTTTACCCATATCCTGTTCATAGCTTATGAAGCAAAGATGCTCGTTGTTCTTTACTATTTTTGACAGATACTTTGAAAGCGGTACAAACAGTTTCCTTGTACTTCCCATCATATCTACTACAAGCAGAATCTGCGGTCTTTCACATCCCTTTATCATTTCGACTATATAAGCACAGTCAACATTCGGCTGTTTTGAGAGGAATTTTGATGCAGCCTTAGTTATATGGCTAAGAGAATGCTCCGGTTCACGATAGCTTATTATATCAGCCTCGCTGTATGATATTGCTTTTATTTTTAGGTTCTGGGCTATCATAAGGATACTTTTTATTTCGACGGAAGAAAATTCTTTGCCGTATGAGTTAGGGTTCAGCACTGCTGATACCGACTGTATAAGATCAAAGAGCCTCAGACAGTTGATTTTATAGCAGTCCACATATCTTTTTGCGAATTGCTGCAAGGCTCTGAAGCTTGTAAAAAACGGAATAAAAACGTCACCACTTGGGTTTTGTGTTGTTACAAGTTCAAGCTTTACACCGCCCTCGCTTCGACTTCTTTCCTGTGTCACAGGCTTCTTGCAGATTACATAGACATCGCTTCTTATAAGTGTCTGCAAGAACTCCGACCTCTTGGACTGGTCGGTTATGGCGGCTTTAAGTAATTCGTCAAGGTTCATAATTATTCTTTCCTTTCATTGTATTTGTTTTCACAAGTATACCTCTAAAAACTCGTTTGATTAAGTGAAAAGCAGATAGGTGTTGCAGTTGCAGGAAAGCCTTCAGAAAGCGTGCTGTCGCACTATGATGGAGGTTGACGCAACAGATGCCGTACATAGCTGTTTTTTATCAAAAGGAGTTTTTAGATGTAACCACAATATAATATCTATCTGTTGCCTGCACTGAAAGCACGCAAGGTTTCTTTTATAAGCTCCTGAGTTGAGAGCTTTTCGTCAAGCTTTGCAAGAACCGGCATTATTTCGCCCTGTTCGTATCCGAGTACCATAAGTGCCTCAAGTGCTTCCGAAACGGCCGTACCGCCTGCCGCTGCACTTATTTCTGCAACGGTCTGGGTAAATCCTGATGCAGCCGAATCCTTTGAGATTTTATCTTTAAGCTCGAGAACTATTCTCTGAGCTGTTTTTGCTCCGATTCCCTTTGTTTTGGTAAACATTTTGCTGTCACCCGAGGCTATCAGCATTGCAAATTTTTCAGGTGTTACGTCTGAGAGAATGGCAAGTGCCGCCTTTGGTCCGACTCCCGATACTGATATCAGCATTTTGAAGCAGTTAAGCTCTTGTCTGTCGAAAAATCCGAAAAGCTCAACAGCGTCCTCCCTGACGTACAGCCATGTATAAAGAAACGCATCGTTTCCTGTTTCACCGAGCTTTGCGATTGTATTGTACGTTGTGCGGCAGGCATAGCCTACGCCTGCGCATTCTATTACGGCAAGGTTTACTTCCTTAACGGTAAGCTTTCCACGAATGCTGTATATCATAGCTTTTTGTTACTCCTTATTGCATCAAAGCGGCAGCAATGACCGTGACAGACAGCGATTGCCAGAGCATCTGCGGCGTCATCCGGCTTTGGAATATTTGCAAGTTTCAATATATTGCGTGTCATTTCCATTACTTGTTTTTTTTCGGCTTTCCCGTATCCTACAACAGCCTGTTTTACTTGCAGCGGAGTATATTCATAAATTGGTATACTTCGTGTTGCGGCTGAAAGCACGGTAACTCCCCTTGCCTGAGCAACATCTATTGCTGTTTTCTGGTTTGAGGTAAAGTAAAGTCTTTCGATAGCCATACAATCGGGTTTGAATTTATCAAAAATAAACTCAAGGTCATCGTGAATCGCCTTGAGACGTACCGGAAAATCCGTACCTGCTTCTGTAAGTACAGCACCGTATTCTATCGTTTTAAAGTTCACACCGTCATAATCGAGAACTCCGAATCCGACTATTGCATAGCCCGGGTCTATACCGAGAATCCGCATAATAACTCCGTTTCAAATAATAAATTAGTAGTCTCACAAATCGCAGCAAATACGTTCTGCTGTTTATTATGCTATTTTGCCTTTAAACTGCCAAAGCTGTTTCGTACATATTTGTGTCACTGATTTACACCCCTTTATTGCACATTTTTAATTATAACACATTCCCCGAATCGTTTGCAATATATTTACCGTTTTTTTATTGCTTTTCACAAAAAAATCTGATAGAATATATATGAAGTGCCTAATGGGAAAACATACCTGATATGGCATATTACGGCATTTATGTTTTTCCTCGGAATACTTGCGGCTTCGATAGCTCGGGGTACGAACGATGCCTTGCTCAGGAGGATTTATATATTATGGAATTAAATGAACTGCGTAACAGTATAGACGATATCGACAAGGATATCCTTTCACTTTTTGAAAAACGTATGGACGTCTGCCGTCAGGTCGCTCTTTACAAAAAGCAACACGATATGCCCGTTTTTCAGAGCGGCCGTGAGGACGAAATTATAGCCAGAATCCGCAGAAATACAGCTGACCCTTCACTCAGAAACGGTACTGCTGCTCTCTTTACAACTATTATGGACATCAGCAAGCATCTTCAGCTTCAGGAGATACTGAGCGGTCACAGTCTGTCTTTTTCCGAAATATCAGACGAACAGCTAAGAAATGCTCCTAATGTCGCCTGTCAGGGCATCGCCGGTGCAAACTCAGAAACCGCCGCTTCTATGATTTTCGGTCAGCGTCAGTTCAAATTCCTGCACACCTTCGAGGACGTCTTCGATGCTGTTGAAAACGGCTCGGTTGACTACGGTGTTATCCCGATTCACAACTCAACCGCCGGCTCGGTTACCCAGACCTATGACCTTATGGCAAAATATAACTTCTTTATCGTAAAATCTGTATGTGTCGAAATCAAGCACTGTCTTGCCGCTGCAAAAGGTGTAAAGCTTTCTGATATCACTCAGGTCTATTCTCACCCTCAGGCTCTTTCTCAATGCTCAGGCTTCATCGCAAAAAACAACCTCAAACCCGTAAGCTACGACAATACTGCTACTGCCGCAAGATTTGCTGCACAAAACGGCGGTAACATCGCCGCTATCTGCTCTCACGAATGTGCTGCCAAGATGAACCTCGATATCCTCGCAGAAAATATCGCTGACACCTCACCTAATTTCACAAAATTTATCTGCATTTCAAAAAAATTCCGTCTTCTGCCCGATGCAGACACAATTTCCATTATACTGCGACTGCCTAACACTCAGGGTAGTCTCTATCGTCTGCTGACCAAGTTCTTCGTCAACGGTCTCAATCTCGACAAGCTCGAAAGCAGACCAGCTAAAGATGGCAGCTTTGAAGTAGTCTTTTACCTCGACTTCAAGGGCAATATCAAAGACCCAAGCGTTGCCGCTCTTCTGGCTGAACTTGAACAGAATATCAGTTTCTTTAAATTTCTTGGCTCTCACTCTCAGTCTTAAAAGCTATATAGTCAGTATGTATCTGCTTTGCATATCATTTGCACAGCTTTTACGCTTTATGCTTTATGCGGTATTGACTTAATTTTTGGAGGTCTGTTATGTTTAAAAAACTCCTTGATTCAAAAAACTTTATCTTCCTCGATGGTGCAATGGGAACTATGATACAGTCAGCAGGTGTCGATGCAGGTCACGTTCCGGAACTGCTTAACGTCACTTCCCCTGAGCTTATTATGAATATACACCGTGCCTATGTTCAGGCAGGTGCTGACATCATCTATGCCAACACTTTTGGTGCAAATTCTTTCAAGCTCCAAGACTCAGGCTTCAGCGTCGAACAAATCATCGGTTCGGCTGTCACAAACGCAAAAGCCGCTGCCAACGGAAAAGCCCTTGTCGCTCTCGATTTAGGCCCTATAGGTCAGCTTCTCGAACCTACAGGCACTCTCTCTTTTGAGGACGCTTATAACTGCTACAAGCAGCAAATCCTCGCCGGACGTGATGCAGACCTTGTCGTTCTCGAAACTATGACAGACCTCTATGAGCTTAAAGCTGCTCTGCTTGCCGTCAAAGAATGCTCAGCTCTCCCGGTCATCTGCACTATGACTTTCGAGGAAAACGGCCGCACTTTTACCGGCGTAAGCCCGGAATGTATGGTTGCAACAGTTGAAGGTCTCGGTGCAGACGCTATCGGCGTAAACTGCTCTCTCGGTCCAAAACAGCTCGCTCCTGTACTTGCTGAAATTGCATCTCTTACAACACTTCCTGTTGTTGCAAAGCCTAACGCCGGTCTTCCTGACCCGGTTACAAACCTTTTTAACGTTCTGCCCGACGAATTTGCAGAAAGTGCCACTGAGCTTGCTTCAATCGGTGTAAGAATCTTCGGCGGCTGCTGCGGAACAACCCCTGCACACATAAAAGCTCTCACAAGCCGACTTTCTTCCGTAAAGCCTGTTATCCCAAAAGTTTTGCGAACCTCTAAGGTCTGCTCCGCAACCTCCTGCGTTATTATCAATCAGCCACGCATTATCGGCGAAAGAATTAACCCTACAGGCAAAAAGCGCTTCAAGCAGGCTCTCCTCGACGGCGATATAAACTACATTATCAGTCAGGCTGTTGAACAGATTCATGCAGGTGCAGATATTCTCGATGTAAATGTCGGTCTTCCGTCCATTGACGAGAAAGCTATGATGGTATCCGCTGTAAAGGCTATTCAGGCTGTTTCTGACACCCCGCTGCAGCTCGACTCCACAATTCCGGAAGTCCTTGAGGCAGGTCTTCGCATCTACAACGGCAAACCTATAGTAAACTCTGTCAACGGTGAGGAGGACTCTCTCAATAATATTCTGCCGCTTGTTAAAAAATACGGTGCGGCTGTTGTAGGTCTTACTCTCGACAAAAACGGTATCCCTAAAACCGCTCAGGGAAGATTCGACATCGCAAAAAAAATTCTCGACCGTGCCTTGTCTCTCGGTATCCCAAAAGAGGACGTTTTCATCGACTGCCTTACACTGACAGCTTCAGCCGAACAGGACGGCGTTATGGAAACTCTTAACGCCCTCAGACGTGTAAAACAAGAACTTGGTCTGCATACAGTCCTCGGAGTCTCAAATATTTCCTTTGGTCTGCCAAATCGTGAGCTTATTACACGAACTTTCCTTACTATGGCTCTGCAAAACGGTCTCGACCTCCCTATAATAAACCCTAATATCGAATCAATTACCGGTGCGGTAAGAGCCTACAAGCTGCTTTCCGGCATCGACAGAAACTCCGCTGACTTCATAAAGGCTTACTCAGACACGCCTGATACGCCACTGCCTTCAAAAGCTCAGTCTTCCACAGCTCCCGACATCTTCTTTGCTATGGAAAACGGTCTTAAACATGACGGCGAACTCGCTGTCACAAATCTTCTCAAAACTACTCCTCCTCTTGACATCATAAACAATTTTATGATTCCGGCTCTCGATACTGCCGGCTCTAAATTTGAAAAAGGTCAGATTTTCCTCCCTCAGCTTATCCTGACAGCAGGCGTTGCTCAGTCATGCTTCGATATCCTTAAAAAAGCCCTCTCTGACTCCGGCTGCGCTCCAATTTCAAAGGGTGAAGTGGTTCTCGCTACAGTAAAGGGCGATATCCATGACATCGGCAAAAATATTGTCAAGGTTCTTCTCGAAAGCTACGGCTTCAAGGTCATAGACCTCGGCAAAGACGTCGACAAACGCACTGTAGTTGATGCTGCAATTAAGCACAAAGTCAAGCTCGTCGGTCTTTCCGCACTTATGACTACTACTCTTAAATCTATGGAGGAAACTATAGAACTTCTCAACCGTGAATACCCCGAATGTAAAACCGTTGTCGGAGGTGCTGTTCTCACTTCCGACTATGCTGAACAAATTCATGCTGACTTCTATGCAAAGGACGCCAAAGAGTCAGTTGACATAGCTTCTAAGGTAATCGGCTGAAAATCATTGCTTTTTTTCATCGCAATGCGTTTTTTACCGGTTTTCTGTCAATAATACTTACGGTAACCCAAAATTTATATATTATTTAGAAAGGTTGTTGTTTATGAAAATTCTTGAATGCAAAAACTGTGGTGCTAAGGTAGAGGTCATCGAACCTTGCAACTGTGACGACTGCGGCATCGTCTGCTGTGGTACGGCTATGACAGAATGTGCTCCTGACGATATTTCCACCTCGTCTCATGACAATGACGGCAACATAATTTCTTGTGCCGACTGCGGTGCAAAAGTCAGAGTCATTACACCATGCACCTGCGATGACTGCGGCATAACCTGCTGCGACAAACCTATGAAGTAATTCAAAGTCAAAAACGGCATCACGAATTTCAAATCGTGATGCCGTTTTACTTTATTTATTAATCTTTTCGATCATCTCCGCATGGAAGTGACGTAAGTGTTCCAAGAATATACTGCTGTATTGCTACCGCATCCTGTGCGCTGATTCCACTTCCGGGACTCTGAACGTCAGCATTCTTTGCTGCCTGTTCTGAAAGAGGATACTTATTCTGATTAATAAGGTATCTTCTTACCTTTACTACGTCAGAAATATCTACTCCTCCATCTTCATTTACATCGCCGTACTTTGCAGCCGTCTGCTGTGACGTTGTAGGCTCGGTAGTTGATGATGATGATGAACCATAACTGAAATTCTTCTTGATTTCAGGTGCATTTGCAAGAACGGTCTTTGCAGTTGTTGTGTCACCGCCGTATCTTGCACAAAGTCCTGATATTGCAAGTGCAAAACATCCGTTATAGTCCAAAGCAGGCTCTGTAAACTGATATGCATTCTGGCTGTCATTATATGTTCCGTTTGAATCAGGTCCGCCGATAAGAGTTCCGTAAGCTGTGTATTTTGCCGAAGTATTTGCATTAGCATCACCTGTTCCGGGATTTGCGGCACGATGATGTATTCTTGTTGGCCATGCTTTTCCGTATCCGATAAGGAAGCTCATATTAAGCGGATTGTCTCCGAGAATATAGTTCATCTGATACTTTGCACCCTCGGCAGTTGATACATCTCCTGTAAGGTCAGCAAGGTGAAGTGCCATCATCTGCAAGCCACAGTTGTAACGTGATGCACCCCAACCTGCGGCATTATACTTACTTGTTGTAAGTCCGCCCTGATTGTTAAGTTCATACTTTACTTCGTTTATATACGTTGACTTGTCATATCCAACTTCGGCAAGAAGTGCGGCATATCCGCTCCAGACCTTATCCCATGAGTAAATATAACCGTCATAATCACTGCCATTGTAGCAGGCATTTCCTGTTATTTTATATGTTGGAGTATATGATGAAGGCAGTTTTCCACCACCATCGGCAAGTGCACACCAAAGTTCAGACCACGCTATATCGTCTTTCTGACTTGATGAGCTATACATACTTCCAACACCGTCATCGGTTTTCTGAGGGTGCTGCGCTGCAAACTTCTGAAGTGCCTTGGCATATTTCAGACACTTTGCTGCATATGTCGGATCAGAGCTTTTGAATGCAAGTGATGACGATGCAAGTGCTGATGCCATTTCTCCTGCTGCATCTGCCGACGGGTGTGACGCATCTGCCCAATATGTGGTTCGATTCATTGTCTGAACCTCAGGTGATGACCATACGCTGTGGTCTTCACCCTCGCTTGCAACCTGATAACAGAATGCAATAACGTCACTGTTGCTGTCAAGATATGTTACCTTCATAAAGTAATCACAGAAATTCTTCAATATATATTTAAGATGTGCTTCACTACCTGTTTTCTGGTATGCTTGCGGATATGTGAAATATGACCATGCAAGGCTTGTACATGAAAATCCCATTGTCATAGAAAATTTAATATGGTCGCCTGCATCGTGGTATCCGCCTGATACGTCAACAGTATCAGAACCGCCGTTCTGAGACTTTATTGCTGAAGATGAGCTTCCGGAAAGTCCTTGTGCACTGTTAAGTGATGCCTTTGAATCATATGTATGGCAGTCACCACGCCAAGTAAGTCCGTTTCCATCAACACCAGAACCGCATTGGTTTGCATCGTAAAAGTAAAGTGAAAGTTCAAGTGCCTCTGAATAATTCTGGTCAGAAGCTGCCGATGAAGTAACGGCTGCGGCAAACGGCAGTGAAGCCGTCATAACAGCTGTGCTTACAAGTGCCGTTAAAAGGCGCTTTGCGATAGATTTTCTTTTCATATTTTTCGTCCTCTCAAAATAAATAACAGTGACAGCACACAAGGCTTTTCTAATTCTGCTCAGCACATGATACCGTCACAAAAACGTATTAACACAGCAGTGCGGCTGTGTCGCATAATTATGATACTTTGCTCAACAATTAAGCAATTTTAATTCAGCATCATTACACAGTACAAATTATATCATAAAAATTGCTTGAAATGTTACTAAATTATGAATATTATATTAATGGCTGCAATTTTCTACCTTTTATTCAAAAAGTGAGCTCTGCTTTTGTGCATTATGACATATATATTTTTGTCACTTTTTTACTCTTGCAAATTTGCTCGCATTATTGTATAATTAATTTGTAATTACTTCTCTACGAAATGAGGTGCATAAATGCCACGATTCTTCGCTGAATCCGTAAATACTGACAACCTCGTCATCACAGGCGATGACGCAAGACATATCGGCTTTTCCCTCAGAATGAAGCCTGGTGAAACCCTTACCCTCTGCTGCGATGGCATTGACTACTTCTGCTCTGTAGCTTCAATCTCTGAATCCGAAGTTCGCCTAAACCTCATCAGCTCACAAAAATGCGCCGCTGAACCAAATATCAATGTAACGCTATTTCAGGCAATCCCTAAACTTGACAAGCTCGAATTTATTATCCAGAAAACCGTCGAACTCGGTGTTACCCGTATAGTCCCGGTTCTCACAAGACGGTGCATCTCAAGGCCAACACAAAAAGACTTCGACAAAAAACTTTCACGGCTTAATAAAATTTCTGCCGAAGCCGCCAAACAGTCCGGCAGAGGCATTATCCCTCAGATTGCACCTATGACCCCTTTTAAAAGTGCGGTTGATATGCTCAGTCAGCTCGACTGCTCCCTCATTCTTTATGAGGAGGGCGGCATTTCTTTCGCTGACGCTAATATTCAAAATAAAAAAAACATCGGCATCATTATCGGCAGTGAGGGCGGTTTTGACCCGGAAGAAGTCGCTCTTGCCCAAAACGCTGGTGCTCAATCTATCTGGCTCGGCAAAAGAATCCTTCGCTGCGAAACCGCTCCGATTACTGCAATGTCAATTCTTATGTTTCTCACAAAAAATATGTAAAAGTGTTGATTTTTTCAAACAAGTATGTTATAATTAATTTGTAATCAACCGTCGTCGGTGTGCGACGCTATATTTTTTGAACCTGACCGATTCCATTATGTGCCGATTATCGCCACTTTCTTTATTTATCAACGACGTTTTCCGCACTGCTGAATTTCAAAAGGCTCATGACTTCTGAAAAAGAAAAGAGGAAACTTTTATGAAAAAACTTTCTATTATCGCTATCATTCTTGGTACTGCTGCCGCTACAGGATTCTTCGTTTCAAAAATGCTTAAAGGCAAAAAAAATAATGACGACCTTTTCGACGATGACGATGATTGCGACTGCGATTGCTGTAACTGCGACTCCGATATCAATGTCGTTATCCCTGATGAAGGCTCCGACGAATGTATCGAGACTCCTGAAGCCGGTTCCGACTCTGATGCTGGTACAGATGCCGATTCTGCCACTGATGCAGATTCTGCTGCTGATAACGACTCTGAAGAAAAGTCTTCTGACCTTGACTGATTACTCTTATTGTATCCTCATGAGCTTTTCATGAGGATACAATGTCTGTTTTTAACTAAGCAGTTTTACTTTTTGATGTTTTTTTGTAAAATATGACAAATTTTGATTTTCCTATTGACATTTCATTGCTGCTGTTGTATAATAATAAAGCTGTCAGATATTTGACTGCTTCAACTAATCGAGGCGTAACTCAGTTTGGTAGAGTGCTTGGTTTGGGACCAAGATGCCGCAGGTTCGAGTCCTGTCGCCTCGACCACTTTTCCTTTGTTTCTTAATTCTTCTTCAAAAAATTTGAAAAAGTACTTGACAAATGTGAAAAGCTGTGATATAATAAATAAGCACTAAAACATTAGTGCTGGTGTAGCTCAGTTGGTAGAGCAGCTGATTTGTAATCAGCAGGTCGGGGGTTCGAATCCGTCCACCAGCTCCATTAGTTCTATCAGAACTTAGTTCCGATAGAATTTTATTTTGAAAATCTATGGGAGAGTTCCCGAGTGGCCAAAGGGGACAGACTGTAAATCTGCTGCTTTCAGCTTCGATGGTTCGAATCCATCCTCTCCCACCAGTTTTTCATCCCTTATTTCCTTCCGCTTTCATCTCGAAGCGGTTTTTTTATCTAATTACTTCCCAGTTTTCGCCTTGCAAGTTTTGCAAGGATTTTTTTATGTCCGCAAAAAATGACCCTTTGCATCAAAATTTCGATTTTTTGTTCAGAAATCTATCTCTTTTGTTACGATTCTGCTAAGTTTACGCCCTATTTTATCAAAAGAACTGACGCTTGCGTCATTTATTTATAGATTTGTATCCCTTTAATCGGTTTCAGGAAAATTTACTTACAAAACAGATTCCCGGGATTCAGAAACATTACCAAATTTGTATTAATTCTGGAGGAATTACCAATGATCAGAGAAGATTTAAGAAATATCGCCATTATCGCCCACGTTGACCACGGCAAAACTACTCTCGTTGACGAAATGCTCAAACAAGGCGGCGCTTTCCGTGAAAACCAAGCCGTTGAAGAACGTGTCATGGACTCAAACGACATCGAAAGAGAACGTGGTATCACTATCCTTGCCAAAAATACTTCCGTGTGCTATGACGGCGTTAAAATCAATATCATAGATACCCCTGGACATGCTGACTTCGGCGGCGAAGTTGAACGTGTTCTCGAAATGGTTGACGGCGTTATCCTCCTCGTTGACGCCGCTGAAGGCCCTATGCCTCAGACAAGATTCGTCCTCTCAAAAGCTCTCGAAATGGGTCTCAAAATTATCGTCGTTGTCAACAAAATCGACCGTCCGGACGCTCGTCTCGACGAAATCGGCGACGAAGTACTCGAACTCCTCCTCGACCTCGATGCAAATGAACAACAGCTCGAAAGCCCTGTCCTTTTCTGCTCAGGCCGTGCAGGTACTGCTTCACTCAGCCAATATCAGGAGGGTACTGACCTTAAACCTCTCTTTGACACCATCATCAGCTACATCGACCCTCCTAAGGGCGACGAAAATGCTCCTCTTCAAATGCTCATCTCCTCTATCGACTACAACGACTATGTTGGCCGTATCGGTATCGGTCGTATCGTGCGTGGCTCTATTAAAGTAAATCAGCCTGTCTCTGTATGCGACTTTACTGAGTCTAAAGAGTCATATAACTCGAAAATCGTTACTCTCCTTCAGATTCAGGGCCTTAACCGTGTTCCTGTTCAGGAAGCTTCTGTTGGCGACATCGTCTGGATAAGCGGCATCGAAAATATTACCATCGGCGACACTATCTGTGCTCAGGACTGCCGTGAGCCTATTCCTTTCGTTAAAATCAGCGAACCTACTGTCGAAATGACTTTCTCAGTAAACGACAGCCCATTCGCCGGCAGAGAAGGTAAATTCGTTACCTCAAGACAACTCCGTGACAGACTGTTCAGAGAACTTCTGCGTGACGTTTCTCTGCGTGTTACTGAAACAGATTCTACTGACTCATTCAAAGTCGCCGGCAGAGGCGAAATGCACCTGTCTATCCTTATAGAAAATATGCGCCGTGAAGGCTATGAGCTTTCTGTTTCCACTCCTCGTGTTCTCTTTAAACAAGACGAAAACGGCAAACGCCTTGAACCAATCGAAAGACTCGTTCTCGATGTTCCGGCAGACTGCGTCGGCTCTGTTATGGAAAAAATGGGTACCCGTAAAGGCGAACTCATCGAAATGCACCCTCAGGGCAGCCGTATGAGAATAGAATTTCTTATTCCTGCAAGAGGTCTGTTCGGCTACAAGAGCGAATTTCTCACTGACACTAAGGGCGAAGGCATTATGAGCCACATCTTTGAGGGCTATGATAAGTACAAGGGCGATATCGAACGCCGTAGCACAGGCTCACTCGTTTCTTTTGAAACAGGCGAAGCTGTTACTTACGGTCTGTTTAACGCTCAGGAAAGAGGTCAGCTCTTTATACCTGCCGGCGTTCCGGTTTACGAAGGTATGATTGTCGGCGCTTCTCCTAAGGTTGAAGACCTTGTTGTTAACGTCTGCAAGAGAAAACATCTCACAAATACCCGTGCAAGCGGTAGTGATGACGCTTTGCGTCTTGTTACTCCAAGAACACTCAGCCTTGAAGACTGTCTCGAATTCCTCGCTGACGACGAGCTGCTCGAAGTTACTCCGGATTCACTCCGTATCAGAAAACGTATCCTTAGCAACTCTATGAGAGCTAAGAGCAGAGCTAAGTAATTATATTCCGTTATTTTCTGCAAAGTCCCTCACAAGGTTCTGCCTTGCGAGGCTTTTGCAGATTTTTCTGTTTTTATCTGATACATTGCGTAATCATTACATTTCCATATTTTTAAACTTGAAAGGAACTGCTTTTTATGAAGATTTTAAGAAAATCTGCTCTCTTTCTTTCTGCCGCTATTTTACTCGCATCTTTTTCAGCCTGCAATAACAATTCCAAAAATAATAAGTCCGCTATCTCATCTTCTGACTCTTCTCTTGACTCATCTGCCGACGAAACACTCTCAGACTCCGATGCTCAGCTTTTCTCAGGCGACTTCGTCACAAGCTCATCAGGAATTAAGCTCTACTACGACAAGTCATCTCTCGACCAAAAGCTTATTGACTCACTCGAAAAATATTTCACAGCTATCGCTAACAAGGACTTCGACTCTTTCTGCTCTGTCATTCAGCCTCAGTTTATGCAGGTCTACTCGGATTTCCTCAAAAACAGCAAAGACTATGGCTATGACTACAAAACTTCTTTCGAAAAATTATACTCAGGCTGCTCCGATACTGTCGGCGGCGACTTCAGCATTACCCGCATTAAAGTAGCTCTCGCTGATACTAATGATGCAGAATCTTATATCTCGCAAAATGAAAAAACTATCGGCGGCGACCTGCTTAATAAAATCAAACAGAACTCAGACTCCCTTCTTACTGTTTATTTCAGCGTTATGGCTGAATCAGGCGGAAAGGAAACCGTTCTCGCTAACGAAAGAACTCTCATTCTCTCTTGCAAAGATGGTAAATATTATATTGTTGCTTAGGAGGTCTATGTATGAAATTTTTTAAACCTTTTGCCGCACTTATCTCTGCCGTAATTTTCTCGGCTTCACTTGTTTCTTGCAGCAGCAAAACCCAAAACTCCGGTGACCAACACAGCCACGAGGGTCTCGTTCACGATGACCTCAGCAGCAACGTTAGTGTAAGTCAGGACGATATGCCTTACGGTGCTACCCTGAGCGTTCTTAAAGCCGACTCCGACGGCGTTCCGCTTAGCATCGACTACGACAACCGATTTGTATCAAATGACGAAGCTAAAATCGTTTCCAACTACTTCGCCGCCATCAATTCTAAAAACGCTGACCTCTTTTCTTCCTGCTACTACCCGGGCTTCGGTGACTACTTCGCAAGCCTTAACGGTTCTTCAAGCATAGCCGATTATCTTAATTCCACTTACTCATCACTCGAATCCGACACAATAGGCTCTGCTTTCAAATTCTCTTATGTCACTATTACCGACTGCATCGCTCCGTCCGATGACGCCGCTTCAAACTATAACTTCAAACAGGTAGACTTCTACCTCAAAAGCTTTTCCGACGGCAACAACCTCGATATCCCAGATAAAATCACCTCCAGAAAAGTCGTTGTCGTCGACGTTATGTACGATACGGCTTCAGGAAACCTCTCGCTCGACAAGCGTCTTAAAAGCGACCTATGCCTCTACCTATACCAGATTGACGGCAAATATTACGTCTGCTGATAAGAAATAAATTCTGATATTCTTACGATAGGAGCTTAGCTTTTATGAGAAAATCTAACCGTGAAATTACAGATTTATCGGAAATTGCTGACATTGTCCGAAATACTGACACTATCCGCCTTGGCATCAACGATGAAAAATTTCCCTATGTCGTTCCGGTTTCCTTTGGATTCGATTTTATCAACGGGAAATTTACTTTCTTCTTTCATGGTGCAAAAGATGGCAAAAAAGTCTCTCTGCTCCGTAAAAATCCTTTCGTTTGCCTTGAGGGCGATATCTGTTACCGCTTCAGACGCACAAAGCTTTCTGTTACCTGCCTTTATGAAAGCTTCATCGCTTTTGGCAAATGCTGTGAACTTTCCGGTGAACAGGCAGTTTACGGTCTTAAATCAATACTAAGTCACTGCAACTACGCCGACGTTAACTTAGACGAAAAAATCCTTCCTGCCGTTTCTGTATATAAAGTCGAAATAGAATCAATTACCGCTAAAATGCGTGACAAAATTAATTGAATATAAACTAAATAAGCCCGAAAGGTTAATCCTTTCGGGCTTTAATTATTTCTTTTTATATTTCAGCAGAAATCCGCCGACGATAGTTGTCATAATCAGTGACACAAGCATCGGAAACCATGTGTACGGCAACGGCAAATCCTTTGTGTTCATTCCGTAAAAGCTGTAAACCATTGTCGGTATCGCCATTATAATCGTGATTACTGTAAGTCTCCACATTACAATATTCAGATTATTCGATATTACCGACGCAAATGCGTCCATCATGCTCGAAAGAATTCTTGAATAGATGTTAGACATTTCTATTGCCTGTTTTATTTCGATAAGCACATCTTCAAGCAGATCCTGATCTTCGTCATAGAGCTTGATTACCCTGCCACGGTATATTTTTTCTATTGTTGCTTCATTTGCTTTAAGTGACGTTGAAAAGTATACAAGTGATTTTTCCAGCTCAAGAAGCTGCATTATCAGCTTGTTTTTCATCGCATCGTGAAGTTCCTGCTCGGCTGATGATGATATTTTATCTATCTGCTTGAGGTATATCAGGAAGAGTGTTATAATCCTAAGCAAAAGCTGTAATACAAAGCGTGTTTTCAGATTTGTTCTCAGATTGCGGATACTTCCATTTACCGCTTCGCTCACAATGCGTGTTGATTTAAGTGAGATTGTAAACACATAGTTTTCGGTTATAATTATTCCTATAGGAAGTGTATAGAAAAGCAGTGTTTCCTCATCGTCTACCGAAGATACAGGTGTATCAACAATAATAAGTGTCTGGTCGTCCTCACGTTCTATACGTGATGATTCCTCCTCATCGAGTGCGGACTTAACAAAGCCGCTGTCAAGACCGTAGTCCTCTATAAGCATTTTAATTTCCTGTGCATCGGGGTCAACTACCGAAACCCAGCAGCCTGCCGAAAGCTCTTGCGTTTCGGTAACTGCACCGTTGATTGTTTTGTAAAATGTTATCATTGTAATTATTGCGTCCGTCCTATTGCGGACGCCGCTCCTTTCGCCGAATATCTGCTGTTGGCACAGCTTTTTTCAGCAAAGCAGAGCATTGGTGTATTACGACTCTGAGCATTGCTGAATTTTAAATTGTCTTCGTATTCCCATAAGGGTCAGCGCTCATAAATACACCTCCAAAAAAATCTTACACTCCATTATAACAAATTTTTTCTCTCATTACAAGCATTTTTTTCTTTACTTTCTAAAATTCTTTTGAATTAAGAGGTACCACTAATTTTTATTTTTCCCTTTATTTTTCTTTTCATCACTAAACAATCATATTCGGCAGTTATAATACAGCTAAAGATAAAGAAATAAAAACAGCTGCTTCTTTCAGACTGCTGTTGAAATTCGGGAATTGGTATCCTTTCAGACGTTTCACACATTTTTCTTAAAAGGAGATTATTATGAACAAATATACTAAAGTAAATAGTCTTATATGCTCGGCAGTTATATTTACATCGCTTCTTGCCGGTTGCAATGCTAATTTCTCGAAAAGCACTTCTGATTCATCATCGACACTTTCAAATGTTCTGTCATCTGCTATTGACGATGATTTTGACAGTGACGATGACGATTTATCCTCAGATGCCAAACAGCTTTCTTTCTCAAGCGGAAACTACGGCGTTGATGTTTCTTCACTTTTCTCAGAACGTGACCTTTCAGGTTCTTATGATGACATTACCGCTGAAATTTCTCTCAACGGCTCATCAGTCACTGCTGATGGCGACGGCGTTAAGGTTTCCGGCTCAACGGTTACTATAACAAATGCCGGTACCTACATGATTTCAGGTACTCTTGATGACGGTCAGATAATTGTTGCCGCCTCAGATTCGGACAAGGTTCAGCTCGTACTAAATAACGCAAGTATTTCCTCTTCAAAATCTTCCGCTATCTACATCTCAAATGCTGACAAGACTTTCATTACTACCGTAAAAGACTCTGTAAACACAGTTTCCGATGCTTCTAAATATGTTTATGCTTCTTCTGAAGATAATGAACCTGATGCCGCTATTTTCAGCTGCGATGACCTCACTGTCAACGGCAGCGGCACTCTTAACGTCAAGGGCAACTTCAACGAGGGCATTACCTCCAAAAATGACCTCATTATCGCTGGCGGCAAGCTCAATGTAACTTCCGTTGGAAACGGCATTAAAGGCAAAAAATCTGTTGCTGTCACAAGTACCGAATTCAATATCACTTCAGGCGGCGATGGCATAAAATCATCTGCTAACGATGACTCTACTGACGATGCCGTTTCACAGTCAACTACATCAACTGCATCAACTACATCAACTGCTTCATCGTCATCAACTTCTTCTTCAGATTCTTCAAAAACATCTTCTGATTCATCAAAATCCGTAACAGGCTTTATCTACATCAACAGTGGTACTTTCAACATTACCTCAAAACAGGACGGCATTCAAGCTAATTCACTCCTTATTGTCGATGACGGTACTTTCAACATAACAGCAGGCGGCGGCTCGGCAAACGGTGCTGCTCACACCTCAGATGACTTCGGCGGCGGCAGAATGGGTGGCGGTATGAACGGCGGCGGCGGTATGATGGGCGGTGGCAGAGGCGATTTTAATGGTCAGAATCAAAACGGCAGTTCCGCTTCAGGTTCAGGTTCCGGTTCTGCTTCAGGCTCCGGCTCTGTTTCTTCAACCTCAAGCTCTGCTTCACTCGCAAACATTCAGCTTACAGCAAACACTTCCACAAATTCATCAACTTCTGCTCCTTCTTCATCGGATTCTTCAAAATCTTCTTCAACAACTACAAAATCTTCCACAGCTACAAATTCCTCATCTTCTGACTCATCTGTAAGCACCAAAGGTCTGAAAGCTATTCAGGCAATTTACATCAACGGCGGTACTTTCTCAGTAGACTCGGCTGACGACTCCGTTCACTCAAACGGTCTCGTCCAGATTAAAGGCGGTTCACTATCACTTTCAAGCGGTGACGATGGTATTCACGCTGACTCCGAAATCTCTCTCTCTGACGGCAATGTCGATATTAAAAAATCATATGAGGGCGTAGAAGCCGCTTCTATCAACGTTTCAGGCGGCTCTGTCAAGGTTAAATCCTCCGATGACGGCTTCAATGCAAGTGACGGCACTGCTCAGGGTGCTATGGGTACAAACAGTTCCGCTTGCAAAATCAATGTCACAGGCGGTTATATCTACGTCAACGCTGACGGCGACGGCATCGACTCAAACGGCAGTATGGCATTCTCTGGCGGTACTATCCTCGTCGACGGTCCTACAAACGATGGCAACGCCGCTGTCGACGGAAATGGTACAATAAAATTTGACGGCGGTCTTATTGTTGCCGCAGGAAGCTCGGGTATGGTTGAACTTCCGGAAGATTCATCGGCTCAGAACTTCGTTGTCGTTACTCTCGACGATTACCTCGACGCAGGAACTCTCGTAACAATTTGCGACTCAACCGGCAAAGAGGTTCTAACATACGCTCCATCTAAGAAATTTGACTCCGTTATCATCAGCTCCCCTGACATTAAGGACGGTCAGACCTACTCTGTTTACACAGGCTCTACCTCTACCTCTACTTCTAAAGACGGTCTTTACACTGTCGGCGGTTACAGCGGCGGTACTCTCGCAGGTTCATTCACCGCTGAAAGCTCAGTTTCCTATGTCGGTACGTTCAAGGCTATGTCTATGGGCGGCGGCGGAAAAGGCGGTAATTTCGGCGGTGGAACTCCAAATGGCGGCGGCACTCCTCCTCAAAAACCTGACGGTGACAGCTTCGGTGGCGGTCAGATGATGACTCCTCCTGACGGTGCTAAGGCTCCCTCCTCCTCTGATTCCACTGCATCTTCGGATTCTTCCGCTTCTTAAATTCAGATTTCCTCACATTCTCTCCTTATACCGCAGATTTCTTTTCTGCGGTATATTTTTACAAAAATTTTATAAAAAAATCCGATACGAAAGTATCGGATTTTTTATTCTTATTTGTTTAAATGGAATCACGTTCCACAGTCGTCATAGTCGCCCCATTTTTCATTATATGCTCTTTCTCCTGCTGAGCGATACATTATATATACTACAGAACCTATTGCAAGAAATATTGCAAATAAAAGTCCGATTCCGTTTTTAAGCCTTAACTTCTTCTTATTTTCCATTCAATTCACTCCTTCTGAGCATTTTATTAAGCCCTTAAACAGTAATTACTGCTGCGAAGCTGCGGCATCTGTTTTTGTTCCGCCCATTTCGTCCATGAGTCTGCGAAGCTCTGCGTCAACCTTTGCATTCTGCTGGAGCTTTTCAAATGTATCGTTATCCTCGCCCTTATCTGAACCTGAGATTTCTGTAAACGCATCTGCCTCAGCTTCTTTTCTGACGATTTTCTCTTCCATTCTGTTAAGCTTCTCAAACGAGCTTGACGAATCCATTCCGCCTATTGACTGTGCAAGATTTTTCTGCGTATCTGCCATCTGCGAACGTGCAATAAGCATTGCCTGACGGCTCTTTGCCTCATCAAGCTTTGCCTTGAGTACCTCTACCTGATCTCTTATTGCCTCTGTCTGCTGGCTTATAGTGTCATACATTTCCTTATAATTAGCCGTATCCTCGTCGGCCTTTACTTTATTTGCAAGAGCCTTCTTTGCAAGCTCTGTATCGCCTGCTGCAAGGGCTGCCTTTGCTTTTTCTTCCCACTCTGCTGAAGTTTTTGCGGCACTCTGATACTGTTTTTCAGCCATTCTTTCACTTGCAACGGCTTTTCCAAGAGCCTGTGTAGACTTATTCAGTTCCTTCTGCATATCTATGATTATCTGCTTTACCATTTTCTCCGGATCTTCTGCCTTATCGATCATGTCATTTACGTTTGACTTCAGAACATCGGCAAGTCTCTGAAAAATTCCCATATAAATAAGTCCTCCTTGAAATTAAATTTCTGTTTTATGCTAAAGTTTCATTCGGTTACCATATGATTATAAATTATTTTTAAATAATTGTCAAGGGCTGGCAGTAATTTCGTACACTTTTTACAAAAATCTCACACTTTATACAAATTGTGGACGGTATAAAACCGTCCACTGCGTTCGTACGAATCTTTGAGAGGTTCAGAAAATACGAAACTTTGTCAAAACTTTGATTCTAAAACGCAGACGGCTTGCGTACGCAAGCAGGGGGTCAGTCGGAACAAAGTTTTTACGTCAGCAATATATTTTCAGTCCGACTGACCCTGTATGTTCACCGCTTGAAAAGCGGTGAACATCGTCTGCGTTCATAGTCCTTGATTTTCACCGTAATCGGGAATATTTCCGCCGTTATTTTCATCACCGAAGTCATTTCCGAAGTCATCGCCATTCTCGTCACCAAATTCGTTTTCGCCGAAATCATCACCGTACTCGTCACCAAATTCGTTTTCTCCGAAATCATCATTGCCATATCCGTTGGAATTTTCATCACTTATAATGCTGTTAGTATTTGCAGACTTCTTTATCTTAGCATCAAAATCCCCATTACAGTCGGAAGAAATATGTATTGTTGCAAAGTTAACATTAATCTCCGTTTCAAAAGGTTTTCCCTTATGTCCGTCATCAGATTCATTGACAAGTGTCGTTTTGATTTTGCTTGATTTAACATTTGTTCCATAGTAAACCATTTTCGGTTCCACCTTGAAAAATGACACTTCTGAGCTGATTTTCTCACATTTTTTGTCCTTGGCAAAATACAGTGTCGACGTTAATCGCTTTCTGCTGTAATCTTTTATATAGTAAACTCCACCATTTGGTGATACCTGAAATTCGTTTACATACTCAGCAATTTCCACTTCGTCCTTGCCGTCGTTTAACATAAAAAGTACTCCGTCATCATCAATGTAATAAACCGTTTTTCCGTCATTTGAAACAGAAAACGAATCAACGTACCTTGCAATTCTACGGCTTTCATCACAATCTTTTCCCTCAGCCATATAAAGCTTCTCATCAGCAAGATAATAAATGATATCGCCAAACTTCTCACAGGTATCTATTTCATCATCACAATCTATTTCATTTTTCATGCCGTTCTCATCGATATAATAGTATAAACCGCCAGAATAACTTGTGAACAATCTTCCAAGCAAATTGTCACAACCACAAGAAATCACACTTGTACCGCAAAGCTTTGTCGGAACGTCCATATCCAACATCATAGCAGGTCTATTCAGAATCTTCTTGGATTTTCCACCATTTTCGGCATAATATGTTTTATCATCAGAACAGAAAACAATTTCAGAAAAATCATTGTTTAGCTCTATGCTGTAGCCCTCGCTGTTATCATATTCCGACAAAAGCACCTCTCGATTTTTTTTCTTTCCGTCCTTATAAACATAAAGCTTACTTTTAAAGTCAGAAGCTTTTTTTGCATACTCCTTATAATCTTTTTCGTACTGTTCTAACTGATTTTTATACTCATCGTAAGCTTTCTTATAGTCATCATAGCTTTCAAAATCACTCTTTTGTGGCTTATTCAATGGCTTTTCAGGCTCTGCAAGATACGAATATCCATAAACATACTTTGCACGGTCTGCTATTGCGATACATTTAAGATTCTCATCAATCTTTCCGGTTTCTCCATCATTGTACAAATACAGCGTATTATCGTTCTTTTTTGTATATGCAACTGTTTTTCCGTCAGGTGAAACTTCGGCTTCATTCATATCGGCATCATCACTGATTTTCACAGTTTTACCACTCTTTATGTCATAAAGGTAAAGTCTTCCGTCCATATCGTTGTACATAATGCCTTTTCCGTTGGAAGAAACCGAAGCTATTTTCACTTCATTTTCGCATACCTTTACTATGCCATTTTTTGCTGCAGAATACAATGCCTTGTCGGTTGTCATTACTGCCATAGCGTTTCCGTTAACTGATGTATCCTGTCTTTCAACAACGCCTTTGAACTCTCCTCCAACCTGTTTTCCGTCGTAAAAAGCACTTACTACCGAATCACTGTTGCTGAATAGCGTTATCGAATGCTTTTCATCGCCCATTCCATTCACAAACGCCACCACAAGTGACAACAAACATATAAGTACCAATGCACAAGCTGCTCCTATTGCAACTCGTTTCAGCGAAACAGTAACAACATTTCCGGCAGAATCATTTTCTTCTGTCGAAACGACTTCTGCAGTAACTTCCTCAGACTTATCCGGATTTGTGGCACTATTTTTCGGTTTTCCGGCTTCATCTGATTCAGTATTCAAATTATGTCTGGTTGTCTCATTATGGTAAGCCTGTGCAAATGCGTCTTCAACACCACTACTGTTTTCGGAGCTTTCATTGCAAGCGGCTTCCGAATCAGCAGATATTTCCTTATTTACTGTGTTTTCCGTCGCAGTGTTATTTTCCTGAGAATTTTCATTTTCTGCCTGTGCTTCAAGCTTTGCACCGCAATGCAAGCAGAATTTTTCACCGTCATTATTGTCTGAACCGCATATACTGCATTTCATTTATTTTCCTCCCGATTATTTTTTGTATCGAGTTACCTGAAATTGCCTTTAGTGCAAGCTTCTTGCTTCTGTTTTCTTGATTTTTGAATGAATTATTAGGTTGACTGCTCCAACTATTATCTCAGCACCTCCAACAGCTCCGAATAACAATGCTGACGGTTTAAGAATTGCTCCTGCTATGGTCAGCAAAAGTGCCTTTTCTGAATTTTTTATTATCATCATTCCGATTGCAAACAGCACCATTATTATTCCCGAAATAAGAATTTCTGTTCCGTAACAGTTGGTCATTGATTTTGGATTTCCGCACAATATCTTAGATTGCCATATCATAAGCAATACAGCTACAATTGCAGAAACTATCATTCCAACGTACATATATATATATATGTTTCTAAAGTCAAACCCGTACTCAGACTTCCAGTTTGATGGTAAAAGAGGCTTGGTTTCCTCCATCTCATCAAATTGCTTTTCAATGTCAGCATAGTCCTTTTCCTGCATTCTATAGCCAAATTCGGATTCTATCACACCCTCGTTGTCTTTAAGAAATCCTGAAATGTCTTCGGCACTTACTGCCGCCTTGCCTTTTCCCTGCAAAACGAGGTCAGCGTATTTACCTGTAACATCGGCAATATACGACTTTAAGTCCGATTTTTCTATAAAATTCTCTATATTCTCCTCTTTGACATTATGCTTGCTGATAAATTTCTGATTCATTTCGCCATAGATATACTGAGCAAGTGTTTTACTGTCGATTGCCTTTTCGTCAAAGAGTGTATCTGTTTTTACGCTTTCTACAGCTTTGCTTACCTCATCGCCTTTTACGCCGAACTTTACCGATATAAACGTTCCCATAAGTACAAGAAAAATCGCTGTTATTGGCACAAGTATTCCTGCCGCAAACTTTCGTGCTGCTCCTACACGCACTTTTTCAGCAGTCGGCTGAGTTGGCATATCATCATATTTTTCGTCTGTTTCCGTGCTGTCGTCGTTAATATTCTGACCATTATAGGCTGTTTCAGGCTGTTGAGTATATTCGTTCTGCATTTGGTTCACGCTGGAATTATCTTGAACTTGTGCATAATTCTCCGTGTTTTCATTATTCTTGGCAAGATTCACAGCAGTTGGTTGTGCTGTTTTGGTAAATTCAGCATTTTCATTTGAGCTTGCCTGAAAATTCTTACTATTTTCCTCACTTTTTACTGATTGATTTTTATTTCCCGATTCATTCAGAACTTCTCCGCATGACGGACAAAATTTGGAATCTTTTTTTACTTCCGCACCGCATTTACCGCAATACATATATTTCCCTCCGTTAATTGTGCCAACATTAATTATTTAATGCAAGTCACATACCTGCAAAACAAATTTCCATTTATCTATAGGACACCTCTAAAAACTCTTTTTGAGGTATTAATATTTCTTTAATTATACCCCATTTTTACAAATTAGTCAATCTTTACTTCACCCATTTTCTCCGTCTTACAGCAAACAATTGCGCTTACCGACTTTACTTCTGCACTATGCAGACATCTGCACATCTCACGCAAGGTTGCACCTGTTGTTGATATATCATCTATTACAAGAATATTTTTACCTTTGAGTGCAGATTTGTTTCTTACCTCAAAAGCTCCGTTCAGATTACTCTGACGCTCTTTTGCGCTAAGTTCTTTCTGGTCTGTAGTTTCTCTTGATTTAACGACGCTTTTAAAGTCCTTGGGAATTAACGTCATAGCCGAAAGCTCCTCTGCCATAAGCTCGCACTGATTATATCCCCTCAATTTGTGCTTTTTCTTTGTAATCGGCACAGGTACTATAACATCGTACGGCAAGGTTTCATTTTCTTTGTTCAGCTTTTCAGACATAAGTAATGCAAAGGCATATGCTGAATTATAGCAATAGTTTTTAAGCACATATATTGCCTGCTTTACATTCTCATCATAGACGCAGACGGCACTGACTTTTTCACAACCATCTATACTTACGCTTTCTTTTACATCGGTAAGCTTTTTTCTGCAATCGTTGCAGAATCCGTCCATATATCCTACATCTTTTCCGCATTGCGGACATTTTGTTGTATACAGAATATGTATTATCATACGATATATTTTTCTTTTCATTGTACCGCCTTTCAAAGAAAAAGGCTGACTTCAAAGCCAGCCTTTCAGATATTCTGTTTAAAAATATAAGATTACATATAATTTCTGTTTTCCAAAGCACGATAAAGTGTTACCTCATCTGCATACTCAAGGATTCCGCCTACAGGAAGTCCGAATGCGAGCCTTGACACCTTTATTCCCAGCGGTTTTAGCAGATTTGCGATATAAAGAGCCGTTGCATCTCCCTCGACAGTTGGGTTGGTAGCCATTATTACCTCATTTACATTGCCCTCGGAGATTCTTGCAAGGAGTTCTCTTATTTTGAGTTGCTCCGGTGTGATTCCGTCCATTGGTGACAGAAGTCCATGCAGCACATGGTAGAGCCCATTATATTCCTTTGTGCGTTCAAATGCCGTAACGTCCTTAGGGCCTTCAACTACGCATATTACCGACTTATCACGCTGCTGGTCATCACATATCGGGCAGATTTCCTTTTCCGTAAGGTTCTGACAGCATTTGCAGTTATGAACGGTTTTTTTTGCGTTTACTATAGCCTCAGCAAATTCCTCGGCATCGTTATCGTCCATTGACATCACATAGTATGCAAGCCTCTGAGCTGTTTTCATTCCGATTCCGGGCAGTCTTGCGAATTTTTCCGCCAGAATTACGAGCGGAAGTGCGTTGCAGTCCGACATCTTTTAAAATAATCCGGGGAGAGAAACTCCGCCGGTAATTTTGCTCATTTCGTCCTCTGTAATCTGTTCAATATTGTTTACAGCTTCGTTGAATGCACTTATAACGAGATCCTGAAGCATTTCGATATCGTCTTTATCTACAACGTCAGGCTTTATTGTAAGGCTCTTGACAGTTTTCTTGCCTGTGAGGACAACTTCTACAGCACCGCCGCCGGCAGTTGCAGTAAATTCTCTTTCCTCAATATCGCTTTGCAGTTCAGTTATTTCGCCCTGCATTCTCTGAGCCTGTTTAATCATAGCGTTCATATTCTGTGCGCCGCCGCCTAAATTCTTTGGTATTCTTGCTTTCATAATAAATCTCCTTTTAATTATATATCCTGACCGCAGCAGGTATTTTTTAAGCTGTTGGCTTATCATTGTCAGCAGCACTGCAGCTGCCGCTCAATTATGGTTACCCTGAATCAAACAAGTTTTAGAGGTATCCTTATGAGTGAGAGCTGTTATTCAACAGCGGTATCAATTCCGCTGCTTTGAGCTTTTTTGATGAGTGCTTCCGCCATACTTTGTTGTTGTTGCTTTGTAACGCTGCACTTTGCACGAATAGCGTATCTTTTGCCTGTTACACGGAAGATAGCCTCATTCAGGGACAAAGCGTTGTCCTTATTTTTAAACAGTGTCATAAAGAACCTGTTTTCGGCAATTACGAGGAGAACATTTCCTACCGTGCCTGCTCTTGAGCCTGCAAGACTGCCATTTACAGCAGGATTAATCTTTTCAAGTTCAAGCAGAACATCGTTCCATCTGTCAAATGGAATAATATCCTCCGGTTTGACGGTTCTAAGGTCAACATCGGGTTTCGGCTCGACATCGGCAGCAGGACTTGAGGCTTGCTGAACGGCAGACTCTTCTGGCTTTTGCACCTTAAAGTTACCCGACCTCAATTTTTCCTCTAACTGTTTTATTTTATCATAAATTTCAGAATTGTCAATAGAAACCGGGTTATTTTGCTGAATATTTCTACAAATTCTTATAATTCCCATTTCAAATTCGACTCTTTTATTCAGCACACGGTTCATACGCTCACGGCATTCCTGCAAGGCAGAAATCTTCTCCATTACGGTTTCGAGCGGCATTTTCTCGCTGATACGGCGAAGCTCGGCGAGTTCCTCAGGCATACAGACTATAAGCTCGGCAGCAGTTTCCGGTGTAAGTCTTATAAGCATAATATTTCGTAGCTGAGTAATAAGCTCTTCGCAAAGTCTTGTAAGGTCTTTGGACATATCGTAAAGGCTGCTCACAACTGTGAGAGCTTGTGCTGTATCCTCATCGGCAACAGCGTCAAGCAGCTTGTAAAGATAGTCACGGCCTGCAATTCCTGCGATATTTGAGACTTCGGCAGCAGTTATTTGTTCTGCACACACTGAGCATTGGTCGAGAAGTGAAATTGCATCACGCATACCGCCGTCGGCGAGTTTGCCTATAAGCTGTGCCCCATCGTCGGATAGATTAATATTCTCCTGTTCTGCGATATATTTCAATCTCTGTGCGATATCTGCGGATTTAATGCGTCTGAAGTCATATCTTTGGCATCTCGATGTAATTGTTGCCGGAACCTTGTGAATTTCGGTTGTTGCAAGTATGAATTTGACATACGCAGGTGGTTCTTCCATTATTTTCAGGAGAGCATTGAATGCACTTGGTGAGAGCATATGCACCTCATCAATTATGTACACCTTGTAGTTGCAGCGTTCCGGAGTATAAACCGTACCCTCACGCAGGTCACGAATATCGTCAACGCCGTTATTTGAAGCGGCATCTATTTCAATGATGTCAGAAAGTGCTGATTTTTCGGCATCAACGCAGATTTCGCACTCAAGGCACGGATTTCCGTCATTAAGGTTCTGACAGTTGACTGCCTTTGCGAGTATTCTTGCACACGTTGTTTTACCTGTACCTCTTGAGCCTGTGAAAAGGTAAGCGTGGGCAGTTTTCCCGCTTTTTATCTGATTTTTCAGTGTTTCGGTTATATGTTGCTGGGAGATTACGTCGTCAAAGGTGAGCGGCCTCCACTTGCGGTAAAGAGCCTTATACAAGGCATTCAGCCTCCTTTTACGTTATTATGATATATCTGAAGAAACAGGGTGCTCCTCTGTGAGGGCAACCGCCTGTACCTCCTTATAATACGTTGTAAATCCCTGTGAATCGGGAATATTGTTAAGTATTGCCTTGCGGTAATATTCTTCGCCCTTGTCAAATTTATGAAGCAAGGCACAAGCTATCGCACAGCCGCCAAGAGCGTTGGGGTAGTCCTCACGAAGCTCGACAGCTTTTTCAAACCATTCCAGTGATTTTTCCGGCATATTTGCACGCAGCAGCATCCTTCCGATATCAGTTCTTATAATACTTTTGTACTCATTTTTTCCTTCACTGAGTATTTCGTTATAGAGCTGGATTGATCGGTCATATTCGCCCATATCGCCGTAGCAGCGTGCATTGAAGATATCCATAAGGTCATTGTGAAAATTCAGTGCAACAGCATTTTCATAATATGTTGATGCGTTTGAGAAATATCCCATAAGTTGGTAACACCGACCTATGTAGAAATCAAGTACACCTTTTTCGTCATCTGTTATTTCAAGGTCTTTAATTGAAATGAACTTATCGAGTGCATTTTTCACATCGTGAGCAAACAGCAAATCCATAGCTTTTGAAAATGCGAATGATTTTTTATTAAGGTCATTAAAATTATCGCCTATTATGTTTCCGTCGTACTTATGGAAAGAGAAAAATTTATATTTTGAGCGTTCGTTTATGTAAAGAACTATAATAGCAATGAAGTCAAACAGTAGTGTGAAGCCAAATATTGCAATTGGAAATTCACACGCAAAGTCAGTATTTGCACCATCGCTCATGTATGAAATAACAAAAAATGCAGATAACACATAATAAGTCACCAATACAAGTCTTGCACTTTCCTTGGCAGCCTTTTTTAAACAAAGCAGGTTACGTTTAAAGCGGTTAAAAAGGAATTTCATTTAGAATATTCTCCTGTTATTTCGTATAATTCAGCAGATTCCGCACGGATAAATGTATTTTTGAGGCAGATTCGCACGATAGACAAAGTAAAATTCTTAATACAGGGTGCTTATAAAAGCTCATTTGATTAAGGAAAAACAGATAGGTGCGGTAGCTGCAAGAAAGCCTTCCGGAAGGCGGCTGTCGCACTCAGAGGGATGTTAACGCAGTATATTACCGTGCATAGCTGTTTTCTCTCAAAAGAAGTTTTTAGAGGTACCCTACAGACATTTAAAAATAAAAATATCCGGAACATAGATGTGCAGGCTGACTGCGGCACACAAAACAGCTCGCTTAATGCTGCTCGGTCTCCCGCCTGACATGGTTCACGACGTCTCATTGCACAGGGCCCGCACATCTATATTTCGGATATATTTCGGTTTATATTAGCATACAGAGCCGACCTCGGCTTAATGCTTTTATATAATACCATATTTTTTCGATTCTGTCAAGTGCTACTATGCTAATTTTGTTCGATATTTTTCTGTTTTTTTGTCGAATAGTCCGAAATATGGGCATATAGCACAATTTGCACATTTTTCCGTTGACATATCACCTGCTTTAGTGTAGAATATTATTATACGCTGTTATTTAATTCACAATCACAGCTTTTATGTACATTATTATTCCTTATTTCTTACGCTTTAACTGTATTAACTTTTATTATGAACAAAATATGTACAAACGTTTAACTTCATTTCCATATTATAGAATCTTTTGTAAAAAAATTCTACTTTTTATCTCGATTTACTTGATTTTTTATTCATGATGTGCTATAATGTGTTTAATTAGTGAAATCCTTTTATGTACTTCCTATTTTATTTCCCTTTTTATAATAAGGAGGAGTTCAAATAATGAAATCTTCAGTTATTTCAGGTCAAATTTCAAATTACAACAATATTTCTTCATATAACGATTTTAAAGATGATAACAAGAACTATATCCTTATTGTTGAGGATAACAAAATAAACAAGGCTATCCTTTCAAAAATCCTCTCCGTTTATTATAACGTCGTTTCCGCCGAAAACGGCAAGGTCGCTCTCCAGATTCTCCGCAGCGGCAACTTCTCCTTCTCTGCAATTATGCTTGACCTTATTATGCCGGTTATGGACGGTTTTACATTCTTACACGAAATCTCACTCTTCGATGAATTTAAATCTATCCCTATTATTGTCACTACCGGCAATGACGACAGAGAAAATGAAAAAAAAGCTCTCGAACTCGGTGCGTGGGACTTTGTCTCAAAACCATATGACGCCCAGATTATCCTATTCAGACTCAAAAATGCTATCGACCGCAGTCAGCTTACTGCTTTCAGTCGCCTTAAATACCTCGCAGAATTCGACAGCCTTACAGGTATCTGCAATAAAGAACACTTCCTATATGAAGTCTCAAAACTCGTTAAATCTGAAAAACCAGGCTCTTTTATCTTCGTAAGATTCGATATATACCGCTTCCAGCTCATTAACGCTTTCTTCGGTATCCACGAGGGCGACCTCCTCCTTAAATATATTGCCACTTTTCTATCAGATTTCGTCAAATCGTTTACTTCCTCAATCTGTGGTAGAATGAACGCCGATGTCTTCGCTTTCTGCATCCCCTTCTCAGACGAATCTGCTGTCGTTGATATGGTAAAACATATCAAGAAAATGCTTAAAGCTTATCCTCTTAATTTCGATATCGTCCCCACTTTCGGCATCTACCTCATAAGCGACCTCTCCGTTCAACCAGACATTATGCTCGACCGTGCTGCTCTTGCCGCTAAATCAATTAAGGGCAACTATATGGTCAACTACGCTTTCTATAACGACAAAATGCGTCAGGAAATCACCACTGAACAGGAAATTACCAACGAAATGAACAAGGCTCTCGAAGACCACCAGTTTACCGTCTACTTCCAGCCTAAATATGACCTGAAAACCCGTATCCCTTGCGGCGCAGAAGCACTTGTCAGATGGATTCATCCGGTTAAAGGCTGTGTTTCTCCGGGTACTTTTATCCCTGTTTTTGAACGCAACGGCTTCGTCACTAAGCTTGATTACTACGTTTGGGAAAGCGTTTGCATCGCTATCCGCAAATGGCTCGACTGCGGCAAATTGGTTCACCCTGTCTCTGTTAACGTCTCAAGAGTCAACCTCTACAACAAAGACCTCATTCGTCAGCTTTGTGAACTCACAGATAAATACAATGTGCCAAAAGAACTTATTAACCTCGAAATTACCGAAAGTGCTTACACCGAATCGCCCGAAATCCTTCAGCAGATGACCGAAAAGCTTAAAAACTGCGGCTTCGTTATTATGATGGACGACTTCGGCAGCGGCTACTCATCACTCAATATTCTCAAGGATATTGATGTCGATGTCCTTAAAATAGATATGCGTTTCCTATCCGATACCCATAGACAGCAAAGAAGCGAAAATATTATTTCCTCTGTTGTCGGTATGGCTAAAAGTCTCGGCATCTCGACTATTGCCGAAGGCGTTGAACGTAAGGAACAGGCAGATTTCCTTGCTTCTATAGGTTGCGACTGCGTTCAGGGTTTCTACTTTGCACGCCCTATGCCTATTGAACAGTATGAACCTTATGCTGAAGACATTGCTCTCTGATTAGGTTTTCAACTGTTCTATCACTTTATTTTGCTTTCTTCTTCTCTTAAAATATGAAAAGCGACGGATTTTAAAATCCGTCGCTTTTTATTATGATTTTTATTACGTTCTCTTGTAATTTGCCCATCTTATCGCATTTCCATGCTTTTTAAGTGACAGCACAAGTATCGTTCCAAGTACTCCGCAAGCTATTACCTCACCTGCACCTACTGTTGCCATAAGATATGGTATAGTATGCGTATCGCCGTAAACATTTGCTATTACAAATGGTACTATAATTGTATTCGCTGCTATCGGCGGTAGCGGTGCTGTCCAGAACGGTGCTTTTCTCAGCATATATGTTCCTACTGCACCAAGAAGTGTTGCAAAGCTTCCGAACACTATGTCCCACGGCGCACAGCCTGTAGTAAGATTGGCTGTTATACACCCGATAAAAAGTCCAGGCACGGCTGCTGGTGTGAAGTACGGCAGAACCGTCAGTATTTCTGACAGTCTTATCTGCACCGCTCCGCTTGCAAGTCCCATTGCGTTTGCGACGTGTGTGAGTACAACATAGAGTGCCGCTATGACCGCACCCTGTGTTATGAACAATACCTTACTGTTCATTTTCTTCATATTAAATTTCTCCTTTAGTTTTGTTATGCACTTAGAAATTGCTCCAATATAATTATTAGTGCATCTTTTCGACAAATTTTCATTCTGAACTTATTCAGAAGCCCTTACAATACTAAAATATTTCTTCGGGTTTTCTCCTTGTCAGCATAAAAATAATGCTCAAAAATCTACACGCAAATTCTATTAGGACAAATTCTTAAAATCGCTGTTCTGCGATAATTAAGTGCAAGCGAGGAAGGTCTCGAACTCGCTATAACATATATTCATAAACGGAAATCTTGCGATTTCCGTATTATGTCATATTAATGCCTGCTGTAGAAAGCCTGATATTATATCAGACCTGCGTTGAATAGTTAGGTGCTTCCTTTGTGATATAGATATCATGTGGGTGACTTTCTTTAAGTCCTGCACCGGTTATTCTTATAAACTGTGCTTTTTCGTGAAGTGTTGGAATATCCTTACAGCCGCAAAGTCCCATACCTGAACGGATTCCTCCTACAAGCTGGAATACTGTGTCGGAAACAGGACCTTTAAACGGAACTCTGCCTTCTACGCCCTCCGGAACGAGCTTTTTAGCACCTTCCTGGAAATATCTGTCCTTTGAACCGCAAGCCATTGCGCCAAGGCTTCCCATGCCTCTGTAAACTTTGAAGCGTCTGCCCTGATAAATTTCGGTTTCGCCCGGAGCTTCTTCACAGCCTGCAAGCAGTGAGCCAAGCATTACAACACTTGCACCTGCTGCAAGAGCTTTTACGATATCGCCTGAATATTTGATACCGCCATCGGCAATTACAGGTATATTATACTTCTGAGCAACATATGCCACATCATATATTGCTGTAATCTGTGGAACACCGCTTCCTGCGACAACACGGGTTGTACAGATTGAGCCGGGACCTATGCCGACTTTAAGGCAGTCTGCACCTGCTGCAATAAGAGCCTCAGCTGCTTCTGCGGTTGCGATATTTCCTGCGATTACAGGAACGTCAGGATATTTTTCTTTTATCATTTTAAGGCATTTGATTACGTTTGCGCTGTGTCCGTGTGAGGAATCAAGGACAAGCACGTCAACCTGTGCATCAATGAGTGCCTTTGCTCTTTCGAGTACATTTGCAGTTACGCCGATACCTGCACCGCAAAGGAGTCTGCCTCTTTCGTCTCTGGCAGAGTTAGGATACTGTACAGCCTTTTCGATATCCTTTATTGTTATAAGTCCCTTGAGATAGCCGTTTTCGTCTACAAGCGGGAGCTTTTCTATTTTATTTGCTCTGAGAATTTCCTGAGCCTGTTTAAGGTTTGTTCCGACAGGTGCTGTTATAAGGTGTGACTTTGTCATAACCTCGGAAATTTTTGAGCTGTAATCTGTCAGGAAGCGCATATCCCTGTTTGTTATGATTCCGACAAGCTTGCCTTTGCCGTCGACTATCGGCACGCCGGAAATTTTATACTTACCCATAAGCTCGTCTGCATCGGCAACTATATGGTCTTCTGTAAGTGAAAACGGATTGACGATTACTCCGTTCTCTGAACGTTTTACTCTGTCGACCTCATCTGCCTGCTGTTCGATGGTCATATTCTTATGAATTATGCCTATTCCGCCCTCACGAGCTATTGCGATAGCCATTGCTGAATTTGTTACTGTATCCATTGCGGCGGTCATTATTGGCGTATTGAGCTTTATATTGCCTGCAAGACGTGTACCGAGGTTTATCATATTCGGAGTTACGTCTGATTCGCCGGGAATCAGCAGAACGTCGTCAAAAGTAAGTCCTTCCTTGCGGAATTTTACGTTCATATCTGTAAGCATAATATTTCCTCCCATTTCTTCATTCATTGTTACAAGCTTATTACCCTTAATAATACTATTTTTTTCTTCCAAAGTCAATAGCTTTTTCACGACTCAATCATAAAAAATAATTCCATTCTCTGTTTCTGTTTTGGATAATCTGCACCACTTTATACTCTCTGTTATATTTTCCCACATTTCTCCATTCCCTTCTTAACTCGCTTTTTTTCGTTACACCCATGTTTGTAATTTCACTCTTGCATTTACTCAAATTTGTGGTATAATATTATTTATGGAGTCTTCTTTTTAACTTCTCTTATACTTTAAGACCCCGTCTGCTGCTTTTTCGGCCGCTTACATCTCTCTTAAATAAGGAGGCTGTTTCTAATTAATGAAAAGAATTACTGTCGTTACTGGTCACTATGGCTCGGGTAAAACCAACCTATCTGTTAACCTCGCTATAAACCTCGCTCAGGAAGGCAAACAGGTTACTGTCGTTGACCTCGATATCGTTAATCCTTATTTCCGTACCGCCGACTTCAAACAGCTTTTTCAGCAAAACGGCATCAAACTCATCGCCCCTGACTACGCAAACTCCAATCTCGATATCCCTTCCCTTAACTTCGACGTCGAACAACTCGCTGCCGAAAAGGGTTTCCTCATTATCGACGTTGGCGGCGATGACGCCGGAGCTTCCGCTCTCGGTCGCTTCTCTGCCGCTCTCAATAGCTACGGCGATGAACTCGATATGCTATATGTCGTAAACTGCAAACGCTATCTCACTACTTCCCCTGACCAAGCTCTCGCTCTTATGTACGACATCGAAGCCGCTTCAAGAATGCACCACACCGCTATCGTAAATAACTCTAACCTCGGTTCGGAAACTACTCCGGCTATCCTCGAGGATTCCCTCAGTTTCGCTTCCGAAATCGCTCAGAAGGCTAACCTCCCTCTGATGTTCAACACCTGCCCCGAAGATCTCGCAGAATTCTTCGAGAATAAAAATATCTTCCCCGTAAAGATTTTCGTTAAACCTTTATGGGAGCAATAACTTTGAAAGGAGCTGCCGCTGTATGATCAAAATGAACGTCATATCTGAACGCTGCAAAGGCTGCGGTCTTTGTACTACCGCCTGCCCTAAGAAAATCGTTCATATCCAAAAAGATAAACGTAACAAAAAAGGCTACTTCTACGCCGAATGCATCGATCAGGACGCTTGCATAAGCTGCGCTATGTGCGCTACTATCTGCCCTGACTGCGCTATCATTATCGAAAAATAATTTCCCGAAAGGAGCTGTTTCACTTTGGAAAGAAACTTGATGAAAGGTAACGAAGCCCTCGCTGAAGCCGCTATAAGAGCCGGCTGTAAGTGCTTCTTCGGTTACCCTATTACACCTCAGACTGAACTCGCTGCTTATATGGCTAAACGTATGAACAAAGCCGGCGGCGTCTTCCTTCAGGCTGAATCCGAAATCGCTGCAATTAATATGGTCCTCGGCGCTACTTCTACCGGCGTCCGTGCTATGACTTCTTCTTCTTCCCCGGGAATCTCCCTTAAATCAGAGGGTATCTCCTATATCGCCGGTTCTGACCTTCCGGCTGTTATTATCAACGTTCAGAGAGGCGGCCCAGGTCTCGGTGGCATTCAGCCTTCTCAGGCTGACTACTGGCAGGCTACTAAAGGTCTCGGTCACGGTGACTTCCAGCTTATCGTCTATGCTCCGGCTTCTGTTCAGGAAATGGTCGATATGGTCGTCAAGGCTTTCAATAAGGCTGACGAATACCGTATGCCTGCTATGATCCTCGCTGACGGTCTGCTCGGTCAGATGATGGAACCTGTTTCATTCCCTGAAATCTCAGACGCTCAGCCTGACAAGTCTTCTTGGGTTGCAAACGGTCACAACAATAAAAGAGAACACCATATCATCAATTCCCTCTACATTCAGGCTCAGGATCTCGAAGACAAAATCAAAGAAAGATTCCAGAGATACGAAATAATTAAACAGTCAGAAACAGACGCCGAACTTTACCTCACTGATGACGCTGATATCCTCGTTTGCGCTTTCGGTGCTACCGCAAGAGTCGTTAAGTCCGCTGTCAACGACGCAAGAGCTCAGGGTCTCAAGGTCGGTATGTTCAGACCTAAAACCCTCTGGCCTTTCCCTGAAAAAGAACTCAATAAGGCTGCTGCTTCCGCTTCTAAGCTCCTTTGCGTTGAAATGTCAATGGGTCAGATGATCGATGATGTAAAACTCGCTATCAACTGCTCAAAGCCTGTTGATTTCTTCGGCAGAACCGGCGGCGTTATCCCTACTCCTGCCGAGGTTCTCGACAAAATTAAAGCTATGGGAGGTAACAACTAATGGCTGTTGTTTTTCAAAGACCTAAGTCCCTTTGCGACGTCCCTCTGCATTACTGCCCCGGCTGTACTCACGGTATCGTTCACCGTCTCGTTGCTGAGGTTATCGACGAAATGGGCATCGAGGGCGATACTATCGGCGTTTGCCCTGTAGGCTGCTCCGTTTTCGCTTACGACTACTTCAACTGCGATATGATTGAAGCCCCTCACGGCAGAGCTCCGGCTGTCGCTACCGGCGTTAAACGCTCTAACCCGGACAAGTTCGTCTTCACTTATCAGGGCGATGGCGACCTCGCTGCAATCGGTACTGCTGAAACCGTTCACGTCGCTGCAAGAGGCGAAAATATCGTCGTTATCTTCATTAATAACACTATCTACGGTATGACAGGCGGTCAGATGGCTCCTACTACTTTACCGGGTCAGGTTACTCAGACAACTCCTTTCGGTCGTGACCCTAAGCTTGCAGGCTACCCGGTTCGTGTATGCGAAATGCTCGCTACTATGACCGGTACTGCTCTTGCTCAGAGAGTCGCTGTCGACACTGTTCCTCATATCAGAGATACCAAGAAAGCTATCAGAAAAGCTTTCGAAAATCAGAAAAATAACAAGGGTCTTTCTATCGTTGAAGTCCTCTCTACTTGCCCTACAAACTGGGGTCTGTCTCCTCTTGAGGCTATAAAGAGACTTCAGGACGAAATGATTCCTTATTACCCTCTCGGCGTTTACAAGGATATCACTGCTGACGGAGGTGAAAAGTAATGACTACTGAAATTCTTCTCGCCGGCTTTGGTGGACAAGGTATCCTCTTTGCTGGAAAAATCCTCGCCTATGCTGGTCTTATGGACAACAAGGAGCTTTCATGGCTCCCTTCATACGGCCCTGAAATGAGAGGCGGCACCTGCAACTGCTCAGTTTGTATCTCGGACAAGCCTGTCGGCTCTCCTCTCGTACTTACTCCTGACGTCCTCATAGCTATGAATCAGCCTTCCTTCGACAAGTTCATCGGCTCTGTAAGACCTGGCGGCAAAGTCTTCATCGACAGCACTCTCGTTGATTCAAAATCTTCAAGAACTGACATCGAATGCTTCTACGTTCCTTCTTCTGAACTCGCTGAAACTCAGAACCTTAAAGGCGGTTCAAATATTATCCTCCTTGGCAAGGTTATCAAGGAAACTAAGCTTTTCTCTTTCGAAACAATGAAAGCTGCAATCGAAAAGGTAGTTCCTCCTAAAAAAGCCGCCCTTATCGCTAACAACTTCAAAGCTATCGAGCTTGGTATGAATTCCTGATTCTTCTTTAAATATAATTAAGGCTGACTCATCTTTCACGATGCGTCAGCCTTTTTATTTTACTTTTTATTTTAAGGGTACAACTTCATTTACTATGTGTATACACCCTAATTTCTATCTTTTGGTATCTTCGCTATTACTCTTGCTGCAAAATTATTAAAGTTCTGCGTCTGCATTATAACTCGTCCCGGCCCTGTAAGTCGTGTAATAAACATTCCATCACCGCCAAACATTACATTGCCAAGCCCATTTACCATTTCTACGTTATATGTTATGCTTGGGTCAAACGCAACAAGATTATCACTGCTAACCCTTATCGTTTCCTTTGCCGCAAGCGTCTTTTCTATTTTATCCCCGAATATCTGTAAAAATGCCATTCCTTTAATTCCTACAATCTTTTCAAGTATAAATCCGCTTCCGCCAAGCATTCCTGCTACAACGCTGCCTACATACTCAACTTTTAAATTTACTGTTTCCTCTGCACACAAAAATGCTCCCTTCTGACATATTATACTGCCATTCTTCATATCAAGTTCCACTATCGACCCCGGAAACGATGAACCAAATGTTATTTCCGTATTGTCACTGTCAGATTTATATATTGTCAGAAATGCAGGTTCATTTGCCAATGTCCTCTCAAGTCCTGCAGGCAATCCTCCCATTGTACTGGTGGTCATGCTTATTCCGCCCATTCGCCACACCATTGCTCCCGGCTTTGAATACATTATATCCCCACGTCTCATTTTAACTGCTACTGCCGGAACGGTCTGACCGATTATCTCATATTCCATTTTTTCTTCTTTCCGCTGCAATTTACAGCTGCTTGACTTTATAAATACCATTTGGGTACACCTTTATAAATAATATACCAAATCTTTTTCAGTTTGTCAACTCATTCCTTTGCTCTATTCTCACTTAATGACACCCTTATATTGAAAATCTACTTTCACTATTGACCTTTTTGACAAAATATGTTACTATTGTATCAGCCTTTATAAAATTACATTATTTAGGGTACCTCTAAAAACTCGTTTGATTAAGAAAAAATCAGATAGGTACGGCAGCTGCAAGGAAACCTTCCGAAAATGTGCTGTCGCACTATGAGGGAGGTTGACACAGTAGATGCCGTGTATAGCTGTTTTTCTCAAAAGTAGTTTTTAGAGATGCCCTTTATATTTTACTTCAGCTTTTGCTGTTTTAATACGGGAGAATTGATTTTCATTATGTCTAAACTTAAATTCTATTTCAGCGTCATCGCTGCCAAAACTGCCGCTAAGCTTCTGCGGCTCCTTCATATGAACGCTACTAATTTTCCAGGTCAGGTAGGTCTTGTATTATGCCCAAACCTGCTCTCTTACTTCAAAATGCCACAAACCGTCATTGCTGTTACAGGTACTAACGGCAAAACTACTGTCTCAAATATGTCTGCCGATATCCTCAGAAAAAACGGCTTCCCCGACATCGTCTCCAACAGCTACGGCGGTAATGTTGACACCGGTATCGCTTCCGTTTTACTCACTAACTGCCGCCTTGACGGCTCTTTTAACTCAAATTCTGCTTTCTTTGAAGTCGACGAACGCAGTGCTCCTCACATCTTCCCTTTCATTAAACCAGATTACATCGTCTGCACCAACCTTCAGCGTGACTCAATGAAACGTAACGCTCACACCGACTTCATATTCAATATTCTTAACAGCTATATCCCCGAAAAATCTACCCTTATCCTCAACAGCGATGACCTTATCAGCTCTCGCTTAGGCTCAGACAAAAATAAAAAAGTTTTCTTCGGTCTCGAAAAACTCCCAGACGAGATTCCATCCGATGACAGCATCATCTGCGATATCGTCAACTGCCCGATTTGCGGCTCAGCTCTGAACTTCTCACTTAAACACTACAACCACATAGGTCGTGCAGTATGCCCGTCATGCGGTTTCACCAACCCTAAGCCCAATTTCGACGGTGTTAACGTTGACCGTGAGTCTCACGCTCTTACCGTTCTTCACGATGACTCCAAAGAAATCTACACTCTGCCTGCTGACCGTATTACTGACATCTACAACGTTCTCGCTGCTGTCACTCTTACACGCACTGTCGGTCTGTCTCAATCTCAGGTAAGCTCCGCTCTGAATCAGACTAAAATAGTTAAGTCAAGATTCGACTCCTTTAAAATCGGCTCTACTGACGTAATTATTTCTCTCGCCAAAGGTCAGAACCCTGTCGCCTGTTCGGGCGTATGCAACTTCATTCGCCACGAAAATGGTCAGAAAGCTGTCATTATGATTCTTGAGGACTTCTACGATGCTAAACGTACCTCAGAAAACCTCGCATGGACTTACGAAACAGACTTTGAATTCCTTAAAGGCGATGATATATCTCAGATTGTCGTCGGCGGCAAACGCTGCTACGATTACCTCGTTCGCTTACTTATTGCCGGCATCGACAAAAGCAAAATCTTCTGCTGCGTTAACGAAACTGACACTGTAAGCCTGCTTAAACCTCAGCTATTTAACAAGCTGATTATTATTTATGACCTGTTTAACGTCAAATCCCTCGATGCTATAAAATCTCAGCTCGGCTCTGCCCTCGAAAGGAACTAATATGAATAAAATTATTGTCGAAATTCTTTTCCCCGAAGTCTGCAACCTCTTCGGCGATATCGGTAACATAAATTACCTTAAAAAATGCCTCCCTGACGCCACTTTTATCTCAACTCCTCTCAACGGTGTTCCTTTCTTTGCTCAAAACTCAGTAAACCTTATCTACATCGGTGCTATGACAGAAAAAACTCAGTCCGATGTAGTTAAACGCCTTTCCCCTTACAAGCAGCGTCTGGCTCAGCTTATCGCTGACGGCACGCCTTTCCTCGCTACAGGCAACGCACTCGAAGTTTTCGGCAAGAATATTTCAGACTCCTCCGGCGAAACCATTAACTGTCTCGGTCTTATCGGCATTTCTGCCAAACGTGACCTTTTACACAGATTCAGCGGTCTGCTGCTCGGAGAATTTAACGACTCAGAAATCGTCGGCTTCAGAGCTCAATTCTCTGTCGCATATTCTGTGGATTCAGACACTACCCCTTTTATTACCGTCAAAAAAGGCAAACCTATGAACCACGATGTAAACTACGAAGGCGTTCGCATAAACAACTTCTTCGGCACTTATTTGCTCGGTCCGTTCCTCGTCGTAAACCCTTTCTTCACTAAATTCTTCCTCAAACTCGTTTGCGGTTCGGACGTCCCTCTCGCTTTCGAAAGCGAAGTCATTCACGCCTACAACGAACGTATCACCGACTTCAAACGCCCTCAGGTAAAAATTAAATAACAAATTTTTTAGCCGACTGTTTTTTATTTCAGTCGGCATTTTTATTTTCACATACTTATTTTGCTTTTTTACTGCTCTTTTATGACTTATGCACAATAAGTGTTGACATTTGCACTATGAATCAGTATAATAGTAATTGGTCTTAAACAAAATATAGAAATTTTATGAATTTTTTGATTTTTTGAAGGGGGTCATATTTTATGCAAATTTCTATAAGAAAAACTATTTCTTCTGTTTCCGCTATCCTCATATGTGCAACTTCTGTAGGATTTATTTCATCCTCCGCCGCTTCATACATTATAGGCGACGCTACTCTCGACGGTGCTGTCAACGCAAGCGATGCCGTTCAGGTTCAACGTTTTATTCTCGGTATGGAAACTCCATCCGACATTCAGTACAAGCTTTCCGACGTAAACAAGGACTCTACTGTTGATGTTTCAGATGTTGTCTGCCTCAGAAGATACCTCGCAAATAACGCTAACGCAGGCTATATAGGCTCTCTTTACTCAGACGGCAGCGACAGCGAAAACTTCATCGCTTCTCCTATCTCTCAACTTAAACCTACTATGCCTTCTCAAGGCACTGTAAAAGTTCCTATATTCTCAATACAGTTCCCGGACTGCACTTTCTCTCAGCCTATGTCGGCTGACCAGATAAAAGAATGTACTTTCGGTGCTGAAGACAAGTCATCACCGTTCTATCCGAACGAAAGTATGACCGCTTATTTTAGCCGTGCTTCTTATGGCGCTCTTAACCTCACAGGCGACGTTTTCACCTATACCGCCAAAGAATCTATATCAAGCTACAGCAAAGATAAGGACAAACTCGTAAAGGAAGTTCTATCCGCTTTAGACAGCTCCATTGACTTCTCCGTCTACGATGCAAATCATGACGGCAAAATCGATGCCTCCATTTTCAGCGTCCCTGAAGGCGCAAGCAACGACGACTGGTGGCCTTGCTCAGGCGGTTTCGGCGACCCATCATATACTGTTGACGGCGTTGGTGTAGGCAATATTATGGTAGGCAACTCTATACCTTCTAACCGCTCAGACTTCAACGGCACCTGGACTCACGAACTCGGTCACGCTATGGGTCTTCCGGATTACTATAAATATAACTCAACTAACGATTTCGAGGGCTTCCACGGTGATGCCGGCTACGAACGTATGGACGAGGCTACAGGCGATTTCTCACAGTTCTCAAAGCTTATGTTCGGCTGGCTTAAACCAAGTCAGATTCAGGTCTATGACAGCTCTAAAGGCTCAACCACTTTTACCCTTAAATCAGGCTCGGAATCCGGCAACTGCGTCATTATTCCAAATGGCACTCTCGACAGCAACTATTTATCCGAATACTTTATCATAGAATATGTTACACCGTCTTCAAACTATGACAATAAATGGATTTCAGACGGTAACAAGGGAATAAGAATCTTCCACGTCGATGCTGACCTCTACACTGACGACTGGGGCGGCAAAACTTTCGCTTACGAAAACTACAGCCCTCTATATACCAAAGGTGACACCGGAAAACGTGTCGTTCGTCTTGTAAACGATGGCAACGGCTTCTTCGGCACAGGCGATATCATTAACTCCTCTACTCAGGGCTTTGACTGGTATGACTCAAACGGTCAGGAAACCGTAAACCCAAATGTTTCCGTTTCTGTCGGCAACCTTAATAACGGCGAATTTTCTGTTACAGTATCTAATGCTAACTGATTCTTACCTAAATTTTTGAAAGGGGTCTGCTTTTATGTCCCACTCCGCTTATTTTAAGGCTTTTGCTGCTCTTTCTTGTGCCGCTCTTTCAGTCAGTGCGGTTTCAGGTGCTTTCAGCTCTGCCAATTCTTTCGCCGCAGATGACTCGTCTAATAAGAATTATATCCTCGGCGACGCAAGCCTTGACGGTTCTATTAATGCTACCGATGCTGTGCTTACTCAACAATTTATTCTCGGTTTGCAAACGCCCTCCAATATTCAGTCAAAACTTTCTGATGTCAACCAAAACGGTTCTACAGAAATTTCCGATGTCGTTGCTTTAAGACGATTCCTTATCAACTCCTCTTCGTCTTCCACAATCGGCTCTCCTTACTCTGATACCTCAACCTCAACTTCTGCATCGTCCGCTGACTTTCAACAGAAAGACTACGATATCAACTGCTCAGGTCACTCTAAGGTTGACCTCTATTTCAACGGCACTAAGGACGCTCTCGCTAATGGTTCCATATCCTACTCAAACTCCGACGGAAAATCAATTACTGTTCAGTGGAACGGCTCTATCGACAAGAACGGCTACCTGCTTTACTCATTCGATATCCCTCAGGGAGTTTCTTCATTACACGTCAAAATAATCTGGTCAGGCATCAAAAATTCCTCTCAGGGCTTCGATATCACCGACTGCTCTCTTGCTAACTTCGTTCTAAATGAAATTTCTACAACCCCTGAACAAACTACTGCTACTACTTCAAATACAACAACTACTACCACGACAACTACTATCAATTCCTCATCTTCTGAGCTTTCTCTCAAAGATGTCCCTCAAAACTACAAGTACGCTCTCGACTGGATATGGAACACCCGTATCCTCGGCGAAAAATCTACTGAGCGTCACAACACTCTCTATGACCAAATAGTCGCCGGCAACGGCACTCTAAATTATGTCATAAGATGGCAGTCATACAAGACTATCACTTTACAGCAACGCCAAAAACTTGAATCTATCCTCGACGAATCCGTCAACGGCTGGACTAACTACCTCGTCGGCTACGACGGCTGGAAATATAAACACGTTGACGTTAAAATCGTCGGCTGGGCTGTCCTCGACAAGTCATCTATCATTGACCCTCAACCTGACGAAATTATCTACGATAACCTCATCTCCGATTACGACAGCTCAAACGATACCTCAAATGGCTCGGAAACTATACCGAACAAACTTCCAAGTGCTCCGGACAACCTTTCAAGAATGTATCACTTCGAAAATAATATCGGCTTTGACTACCCGGGCGGTCTCGACAAACGATTCGACCTCTACCTCTGGGCTACTCAGGGCTTCCCATTCATCGGTGGCTGCGGCGGCGACTGGGGTCAGAGGTTATCAGACTCCGCTTACCTCAATATCATCGACTCAAATTCCAATATTCACGTTCTTCAGCACGAACTCGGTCACGGCTTCGGTATCACCGACTTCTACGGCGGTGAGGGCGACTCCGACGGTTTCCCGCCGGGAGGTTTCCCTAACGAAAACAAAAACTCCATTATGATGGCAGGCTCTTCTACTGTCATTACCGACTTCGATGGCTGGATGCTCCGCTATATCTGGAGCAATATCAAAAACGATTCCGGAAGATTCTAATCCCATTTTCTTCCGCATCGCATATATTTCTCATTTCAATTCCTTTTTACTTCATTTTGCCGCCTTTAAGCTCTGCTTTCAGGCGGCATTTTTTTATATGTTCCCTTATATATGACATTAAATTATACAATCTGTCATATTTTATCTGCCTCTACTCATATATTGTAGAAAATAATCCTTTACGGAGGTTCTTTCTTATGCCTAACTATATTTCTCCCCAAGATGCCGAAAAATATCGCAAGCAGCTCCTTTCTTTCTACAACCGCTGCCCTTATTACAATAAAAAAAATATCACCGAAATTTCTTCAGCTGCTTCTGACGACAAAAACTGCGATAACTCTGCCTCTTCTCAGACAATTACCGATAATTCTCAGGATTCTGATGTATCTGTCAATTCCGATAACATCGCTCCATCTGCTGTAGCAGAGCCATCTGACGACTTACCAATAATTTCCGATAATGCTTCTATTCAGCCAATTTCAGACGATATCGCCACTCCATCAGAAACAGTGCCTTTTAACATCAACGAACGTTTCCCTGACCCTGATTTATCTTCGCTTGACTCTATGAATACGCCTTCTCCTCAGGATTCTGCTGATTTTTCCCTCTACAATGACATCGGTCATCTGCGTATCTTCGTTACTACTGCCGACTGTGCTTTGCCTGTCGAGGGTGCCTGCGTTATAATTACTGCTCATAATTCCAAAGGCATCTCCATTTTTGCCTCGGATATCACTGACCAATCAGGCTGCTCCGCTGTTTTCGCCCTGCCTGCTCCGGAACCTATGCTCTCTCTTAAAAAAGGCTGCTCTGTTCGCCCTTACGCCGTTTACGACATCTGCGTATCTTCTGACGGTTTCTTTACAGAAAAATCTGTCGATGTTCCTGTATTTGCAGGCATTACCTCTGTCCAGCAGTTCTCTATGAAGCCTCTGCCTGCTTTTATGCCCCAAAACTGCGATACCGTGACTTACTACAACAACGAACCAACTCTTTAGATTTTCCCCAGAATTACAACACTTCCTACAAAGGAGATTTTTTATGCTTACAGGCAATGCTTATATTCCCGAAACTATTACCGTTCACCTCGGCTCTCCAGACTCTAACGCTCAGAACATTACTGTTGATTTCCCATCTTATATCAAAAATGTCGCTTCATGCGAAATATACCCAACTTGGCCTGACAGCTCCCTTAAAGCTAACATTTACGCCATATTAAGCTTCGTCCTAAACAGGATTTTCACTCAATGGTACCGCTCAAAAGGCTACCCTTTCGACATAACAAGCTCCTCTAAATACGACAGAACTTTTATCAACGGCAGAGAAATTTTTGAAAATATCAGCCGACTCGTTGACGAAATCTTCAACAGTTATGTAAAACGCAAAGGCTTCGATGAACCTCTTTTTACTACTTTTAACTCCTCCGCTCAAAATGACGGTAACGACGACAACAACAACGGTTCGCTTTCACAATGGGGTTCGGTTGAACTCGCCGAAAGAGGCAACACTCATCTGGGTATCTTACAGAAATACTTCGGCTCGGATATAGATATCGTAAAAAATGTCCCCGTAAAATCCTCATCGGCTTCTTTTCCGTCCGATAACCTTTCAGAAGGTGCTTCGGGTCAGGACGTACGCTACATTCAGATGAAGCTTAACAGAATTTCAAGAAATTACCCTTCTATCCCCAAAATTCCTATTATCAACGGCATTTTTGACTCCGCACTTACTTCGGCTATATCAGAATTTCAAAATATCTTCGGTCTTAAACCTACCGGCATCATCAATGAAGCTACTTGGTATAAAATATCTTACGTCTTTTCAAGCATAAGACGCCTTGCCAAAGTCTCTGCTCTTTCACTTACTCTAAATGACAAAAATCTTCAGTTCTCGGAACAGCTTCACATCGGTATGCAATCTCAATCCGTTTACTGCGCTCAGATTTTTCTCACACTTATCGGCTCTTTCTTTGAATCAATCTACCCTGTTGACCCAACAGGCTACTTCGGTGAGGAAACAGAACGCTCTGTTCAATCTTTTCAACACGTTTTCAGTCTCCCTGAAAACGGTATCATCGACTTTTCTACCTGGAATGAAATGTTTCGCTCCTATATGGGCATAATAAATTCTGTTCCGCCAGATACCTCGGTTTCCGCCGTCCCTTACTCGGGCTTTATCCTGAAGGAAGGCTCTAACAACGATTACGTCCGCATTCTTCAGGAATACCTCTGCTTTGTAAACAAATCTTTCCCCGATATTCCTGCGGTAAGAAATACAGGATTCTTCGGCCCTCTTACAAAAACTTCTGTCATCGCTTTTCAAAAAATGTCCGGCATTACCCAGAACGGTATCGTCGGCACTTTCACTTGGAACGAACTATCCTCTCTTTTCTGTGACCTTAAATCAGGTTTCGACAAACGTGATTTTCAATTCCCAGGCTACTCTATTATTTCTTCTATTCAGGAGGCTTGAAATTATGAGCTATACTCTCTATCAGAAAAAATCCCACATCACTGAGCTTCAGAAATACCTCTTTTCCATCTCTTTCTTTAACTGCAATATCCCTCGCATTATACCGGACGGCTTCTACGGCTCCGAAACTGCTTCGGCTGTCCGTGCTTTTCAGCACGAATACGGTCTCACTGAAAACGGCATCACTGACAATCAGACATGGACTAAACTTATTGCCGTTTACCGCTCTTTCGCTAACGCTAAACCAGAACCCGTTTACGCTTTTCCTCAGTCGGCTTCACAAATTAAAATCGGCGACAACGGCTTTCCTGTCTATATACTGCAATCTATGCTCGCCGTTCTCGGTGACACTTCTCAGGACTTCTCTAAAATCCCAATTTCAGGCTCTTTCGACAGAGCTACTGCTGACGCTCTGAGAAAATTTCAGTCCTCCGTAAACCTTAGCCCCTCCGGCTTTGCCGACTCGAGAACATGGAACCTGCTTGCAAAAACCGTTAAAAGTATTTCCTTTAATCCTTGACAACTTTTTATCATTGTGTTATAATTTCTCTAAAGGTCACATAAGGACTTCTCTAAAAACTCCACTTTTTTCATCATCGGAGGTCAGCTATGTTTAAAAATTCAAGTCTGTTCAATGAAGCAAGCATTCTAAAAACTCCCAAAAATATACCTTTGCAAATCCTTATCTTCATTGCTGTCTTTATCGTTATCGCTATCGCTGAAAGCATTCTTTCGTGCATTTACGTCCTTCCTGCTATGTTTAACTACCTCGCCGATAACAATGTCTCGGTCTCTGACAGCAACTATATGGACACTGTTCTTAAATTTCAATCAGATACCAAGGTTATGATAGTTTCCCTCTTTTCTACGATAAGCGCTACTGTCATCACTATGGTCTATTGCAGATTTATTGAAGGCAGACCGCTTTCTTCAATGGGTATACGCAAAAAAAATCTCGCTTCTCATTATTTCTTCGGCGTCCTTACCGGGCTTGTTCTGATGTCTGCTATCGTCGCTCTTGAGGTCGCTTTCGGCGGAATTAAAATCTCATCTTTCAGCTTTAAACTCAATTACGGTTTCTTCTTCCTATACCTGTTCGGTTTCTTCTTCCAAGGTATGAGCGAGGAATTTATCTTCCGTGGCTACCTTATGAACTCTATCGGCGGCTGTGGCAAACCTGTTGCCGCTATTATCATAAGTTCATGTGCTTTCTCGGTTGCTCATCTGCTCAACCCAGGTGTATCACCTCTTGCCGTTTTTAACCTCTTCCTTTTTGCCGCTTTCGCTTCACTCTGGATTCTCGCTTCAGATGACATTTGGGGTACTTGCGGTATACACTCTATGTGGAACTTCGCTCAGGGTAACATCTTCGGCATTAGCGTCAGCGGTACCGGCTCGGGTGAAGCTCTGTTTTCTTCCTCCTCAGTTACTTCAAAAAACTTCCTTAACGGCGGCTCGTTCGGCATTGAGGGCGGTATCGTCACAACAATTATCCTTATTGCCGCTATTGGCGGCGTTCTTTTCTACATCAAAAACAAAAAGCCTCAGCTTCTTTGCGTTGCCAAGACTCCTGCTATATCTTAATTTCTTATTAACGGTACCTCTAAAATAAATGTCGGTGTATCTCTTTATTGCGATACACCGACTTTTTTATGCCATTTTCAATCATCAGAGTTTGCTATTTTGCTTTCATATACCTTTTCTCCACTTAATGAATAATGATACAACCCGTATTTATCGTAAAAATTGTTCGTTGATGCCATTCCACTGTATACATTATCTCCATATTCGTCCTGATAATATGCATTTCCATATTCATCAACTTTTTTATTCAATACGAGTTTTGCAAAATATCTGTTGTAAACATCCTCAACCTGTTTCTTATACTCCTTAGGTATCATATAAACCTTATTATTTATTATCAATACTCCGCCTATGCTGTCGGCATTGTACTCAGGCTGTGCTACTTTCAGAATTTCTTCAAGTTCATTATCCTGCTTTAATGCCTTTAAAATATCCGATGTACCTTTACCCATTGCTTCACTCATCGGTATAAGATGATCCATACGGATACTTGGCATATTTCCGCCATCAGTTGTATCCATTACAGTATACTTACTATACATATAATACTTCGGTATTGTTTCTTTAGTCTTTTTCCCTTTCAATCCTCCATATTCTATTGCATCGGTATACAGCCATATCTGTGAAGTGTTGTTCATCGATATCTCTTGTGCTTTACCTATCTTTATGCCATGCTTTTCAAGAAATTCAAGCGTGTTTTTGAAATTGTCCCTTATCTCAAATTCTAACGGCTTATATAGCCACAATATCGGTCTGCTCGTTTTATATGACTGAGGCGTCATCTGTTTAAGATCAGCTCTGTATGCCTCACAAAGCTCATCAAGCTCATCATAATCAAGTGTAAGATAGTCAGAGGCTATTGTATCTATATTATTATATATATCAAGCTTAATATCACTCTGTTTCTTTATTGCTTCTTCCCTGTTCTTTGCATTAATTGTGTTGAGCGTTACTGCCATCAGATTTTCTGCCTCTGTATCTGCATACTTATCTGTACACTTAATCTCTTCAAACAGATCATATATCTCATCTTCTCCGCAAGAATACTTTCTTTCTACTATTCTGCCACTGCTTAGCTCATAAGCTATTTCTACACTTTCTTCGTTCTCTATTCTTGCTGTACTTATATTATCTGCCTTTATAATTTCGTTTTCTTTTATATACTTTTCCTTTGAATTTTCGTTATAATGAAAATCTATTTTTTTCCTTTGCAATTCTATAATCTTCTCAATGATATCTTTTCTGGAATAAGTATACCTTGGGCTGTCATATGCGTGGTCATAATACTTTGAACTGAATGTTACTGATGCACTTCTTACTGCACTACTGTCCGGAACGTATTTGCTTATTCCAAAGCACTCTGTTCTTTTTACAGTCAACGCTATCAAAAATACCAATACACCTGTTGCACCAAATCTGATTATTGATTTCCAGAACTTTCTAAAGCCTCGGTTCGATATTACTTCCATTATCAGATACACTATGCCACATATTCCAAATGCTACAAGATATCCACTATTATTTACTACCATTAACAATACTGCACACAACACACTCAATGTGACTGCTGTATAATAGAATGTCTTATATACATATGGTGTTGAAACTTCCTCCGACTTTCTGTGCTTGAAAAGTAAATATCCTCCCAAAAGTGCTGCTGCTATCACTGCCGCCGATGTTATAAACCATCTTATATATACGGCTTGCCCAAAAGCTATATTATCAACCGGATACATTGCATTATCTACATAATTAAACAGAAATACTGCATTTCCAAGCGGACTCGTTCCGTATAGCTCCTGATTAAATGTTTCCCTACCCGATATACCAAAACACTGTGCATTGCTTACGCATACTTCCATTGTGTAAAATATTGCAGGTATCAATATATTTATCATTCCTGCACTTATTACCGATGAAAACATCGTTCCACAACAGGTTGTCGTCATAACTATCAGCGTATAGAACATTACCATTCCTGTTAATATTATTAACGCATACAGCCAATAATTCTGCGTTGGCATATCAAACGTTCTGATATGCAGCTGTTCTTCCGCAAACAATATTATTGCCCCGATTATTCCGCCGGCTATTGCGGGTGCTGCATATATCGTAAGCCCTGCAAGATATTCCGAGAAAAATCGCTGTTTCGATGTCAGCGGCAATGCCATATTCATATCCGTCATCGACTTGTTATACAAATATTTATAGCACGACAGTACCACTACTATTCCTGATAGCGCTGCCACTGCAAACGCAAACATTGCTACAAGCATTCCGCCCTGTTCATTCTCTTTCATCAGCCTGCTAAGTACAAACAGCGGATATCCCATCATTTGCAGTATCGTTATTACTATCAGAAGCTTCTTGTTCTCTTTGATTTTATTACTGTAATGTACCCCGAAAAAACTTTTCTTAATTGTTGATTTCTGAACAGTCATATCCCAATACCTCCAGTTCATATATAAATACTTCCTCAAGTGTAAGAGGTATCACGTCAAGTACAAGCGGTCGTTTTGCCGCAAATGCTGCCTTCAATGTTTCTTCGTCCCCTTTTGCCACAATACGATACACTCTCTGAGTCTTTTCAAAATGCAGCACGTCTATTCCTATGCTCTCTATATCATCTCTGGTATATTCGACTTCTTTACCGTTTTCATCAGGACGGAATACAAGCTGCATTTTATGAAATTCTCCCTTTAAACTGTCTATATCCTGCGACAAAACAAGTCTTCCGTTATGCAGAAGGGCTGCGTGGTCGCAAAGCTCATTTATCTCACGAAGATTATGTGATGATATTATCGCTGTCACTTTTCTGTCAAGTATCGCATCAACAAGCATACTCTTGACTATTACCCTCATTGTCGGGTCGAGTCCGTCAAAAGTCTCGTCAAGAAACAGATAATCAGTACAGCTTGCAAGCCCGATTATCACTATCGCCTGACGTTTCATTCCCTTTGAAAAATTTCCTATCTTCTTATCAAGCGGCAAACTCAGCTTCCTTCTCAGCTTATCGAATATTTCGTCCGAAAACTGCGGATAATAGCTCTTATAATACTCCTTGAGCTTATTTAGCGTATATCCGCTGAACTGCACTGTTTCATCATCTATAAAAAATACCCTCTGCTTTACGGCTACATTATCATACACGTTTTCGCCGTCTATAAGAGCTTCTCCGGAATCTGCCCTGTAAATTCCGGAAAGAAGTCTCATTATCGTCGACTTTCCGGCTCCGTTTGAACCAAGAAGTCCAAAAGCTGTTCCGGTTTCTATTTTCAGATCCACATTTTTCAGTGCCGTAAATTTTTCAAAATGTTTTGTTAGTTGTTTAAGCTCTATCATTTCTTCTCACCTCTCTGTTTTCTTTCTATTATGTCTATTCTTTCTTTGAGCTGCTGACTATCAACACCATTGACTATGGCTTCTTTTACAACGTTATCAAAGTCATTGAATATAAATTCCTTCAATATCTGCTCATTTGGCTTTGATATAAAGCTTCCTCTGCCGGGAAGAGAATGTATTACTCCGTTTCTTTCAAGCTCCTGATATGCTTTTGACACGGTATTAGGATTTACTCCTGTTTCTTTCGCAAGATTCCTTACACTTGGAATCTGGTCGTTTTCATTAAGCTCACCTCTTATTATAAGCTCTATTATCTTCATATATATCTGCTCATATATCGGCGTTCTGCTCATCAAATCAATTGTAAACATATTTCACCTCTTTCCCGATGCAAACGTTTTTGCACCTGCTATCATTTTTCCTCCGCATTAACTGTACTATAAGTGATATTACAGATAGTGTAGCATACTTCACTCATTTTGTCAAGCACTTTTATATTTTTTTACCATTTCGCTTTTTCAACAAACAACTTCCCTCTTTATCATTTATTCACAATATATTCATCATTTTCCACTTTTTTCAACTTTTTATTTTCCCCGTTTTTCGACATTTTTTACTTTCCAATTTTATTTCCCATTCGTCAGCCTTTATAAGACTTCATAGATTTTCCCTGTTTTCCGACATTTTTTAGCTCTATGTACATTTTGACTATCGCCGTTTTTTCCCTGCTTTTACCTGTCTGGGTTGAATGGGTTTAAAAGTTTTCCACACACTGTTGAAACCACTGTTGAATCATTCACTGAGAATATGTTGAAAACTCTGTGGAAACTGTGGAAAGTTTCGCTTTTTACGGATTTTTTTTCCTCTTTTAATGTTGAATTCTGTCAAGGATATTTCAACTTCGACTGTAAATAATATTTTTACATTGTGGAAAACTTGTCCGCAATAGAAACTGAAAGGATTTTTATTATATGAAAAAGCTTATTGCATACTGCTGTGTCGCTCTTTCTGCCTGCGTTCTTTTTACAGGATGCGGTAAAAATAACGACAAGAAAAACAACTCCGATAAAGGCTCATCCGTTTCTACAACAGAAAAAGTTGTCACCGAAAAAGTCTACGAAAACGAAGACAAGGGTGGCATCATTGATGGCGTTGAATCTGCCGGTGAGGACATAATCGACGGTGCAGGTGATGCCGCCAAGGACGTTATAAACGGTGCTAAGGATACTGTCGACGAAGCCGGTGATGACCTTAAATCCAAAAAAGTTACAACCGATGTAAAGGTCACTACTGAAGTTACTGCCACTACTCTCAAAAGATAATTTTTGCCTCCCTGATACTTCTCTTCAGGGAGGCATTCCTTTGCAGGTTCAGTTCTTATTCTCAGACTTAAGGATACCTCTAAAGCGACACTGTAAAAAGTCTTGCACTACTGTTTTCTTTCTTAATCTTTTATCAAAAACTCTGCCGCTTTCGGTGCGTCAGCATATCCCATTCTGTAAAGCCTTTCCATTGCCGGAACATTGTTGCGAAGCGTACTCATTCCCTCTATATCCTTAGGAGCACAGATAAGCACGCTCTCAGACATTCTTTCAAGCTCGTCAAGTGCTTTGTTGTACTTCTCAGCTCGTTTGCAAAGTGCCTTATACGTCTGCGGAAAGCTTCTCAACGCTCTTTTCATTACTCCTGCGTGCTTTAGCGGTGGTCTTCTATATGCAGACGGTCTGGTCAGCAGTATCAGAAGTCGGTCACAACCGTCCTCAAACGCTTTTCTGTACGGTATAGGCTCTGATATTCCTCCATCATAATACGCTTTTCCATCTATATAATACGGCTTGCAAATTCCGGGCAATGAACACGATGCTTTAAGTACATCGTAATTGTCCTGCTGCATACTCGATTTCGGAAAATAATACGCCTGACCTGTCTCTGCGTCCGTTGCTCCGACTATAAAATCCGTATGCCTTGACCTGAATGCCGCATAATCAAATGGATTTTCAGCTCCACTATTACTAAGCTGCGAATATATGTAATCCATATTTATATACGAACCACTGTGTATGAAATTTCGTAAGCTCATATATTCTTTTCTCAGCGAATATTTTGTATACGACAGCATATTGCGTCCACGCTGTCCGCTTATATAATTGCTCATATTCGCACTTCCTGCTGATATCCCAAGACAATAATCTGCATATATTCCTTTTTCCGTAAGATAATCATATATCCCTGCCGTATACGCCCCTCGCATTCCGCCGCCTACATCTATTATTCCGTTCATCTGTTTCACCTCGATATTTTAATACACATTCATTTACAGCAAAGGACGGATAAAATCCGTCCTCATTCTGCGTTATCAATACTTCGACTGTTACTTATTAATTCTTCATCTCATAGCTTTCTCCAAGAAGCTCTTTATTCGCATCAAGTATCGGATTTATGCACTCTGCAACAAATTCTTCTACCTGCTGTTCACTTCTTCCTGTAAAGCTCTCCGGTTTAAGTATTGCATCAAGCTCTGTCTTGTTTATCTTGAACATCGGGTCGGCAAGTATTAGCTCACACAAATTGTTTTCCTTTCCATAAACCTTTACCTGTTCACCGGCTATCATAGAATACTCTCTTATCTTTTCGTGAAGTTCCTGACGGTTTCCGCCTTTCTTTACAGCGTCCATCATTATGTTTTCGGTTGCCATAAACGGAAGCTCTGCCATTATTCTTCTTCTTACAATTTCAGGGTAAACAACAAGTCCATTTGTTACATTGAGCATTATATTCAGTATTGCGTCAACTGCAAGAAATCCCTCTGCAACTGATATTCTCTTGTTTGCAGAATCGTCAAGTGTTCTCTCAAACCACTGTGTTCCTGCTGTAAATGCAGGATTAAGGCTGTCTATCATCACATATCTTGAAAGTGATGTTATTCTCTCACATCGCATAGGGTTTCTCTTGTATGCCATTGCTGATGAACCTATCTGTCCTGATTCGTGCGGTTCTTCCATTTCCTTGAAGCTTTGCAGAAGTCTCATATCATTAGAGAATTTACTGCATGACTGTGCTATTCCGCTAAGTACGTTAAGCACCTGTGAGTCAACCTTTCTCGAATATGTCTGACCGGACACCGGAACGACACTTTCAAATCCCATTTCATTTGCTATCATTTTTTCAAGCTCTTTGATTTTTGTGGTATCTCCCTCAAAAAGCTCCATAAAAGATGCCTGTGTGCCTGTTGTTCCCTTTGAACCAAGCATTTTAATATTTGCTATTCTGTACTCCAGATCCTGAAAATCCATAAGCAGCTCATTCATCCACAGTGTTGCTCTTTTTCCTATTGTGGTAAGCTGTGCAGGCTGCAAATGTGTGTATGCAAGGCACGGCATTGCCTTATACTTCATTGCAAATCCTGAAAGATTTGACAATACATTCAAAAGTTTTCTTCTGATAATTTCCATTGCGTCACGCATTATGATTACGTCAGTATTATCACCGACATAGCATGATGTTGCACCAAGGTGTATGATTGCCTCTGCATTCGGGCAGACCTTTCCGTAAGCGTAAACGTGTGACATTACATCGTGTCTGACTTGTTTTTCCCTTTCGGCTGCTACTTTGTAATCTATATCATTTATATGTTCTTCGAGTTCTTTTACCTGTGCTTCGGTTACCGGAAGTCCGAGTTTCATTTCAGCTCTTGCGAGTGCAACCCAAAGCTTTCTCCATGTTGTAAATTTTTTATCTGCTGAGAAAACGTACTGCATTTCCTCACTTGCATATCGTGTACAAAACGGACTTTCATAACTGTTTGTATTGCTCATATTTTTCTCCTCATTTATTGGCTCCTCTAAAAACTGCTTTTTCCTTAATCAAACGTATTTTCAGAAGTACCCTTATTTTACAGATTTTATTTTATTATAGCATTTTTCTCATTTCGTGTCAACATTTGCAATAAGAATAAAAAAACAAAGGTCTGTTTTTACGCTTTGGCGTAAGAAATCAGACCTTTTGGTACATTATTAATATGGCATTGTAAATTCTCCGACACGCCATGCTCCGTCTTTTATTACTACTGAGAAGTCAGTGGTTTCGGTAGTTGGCTTTGAATTATTGAAATCGTCTCCGGTGTAATGATTTTCGACTGTAAATACGATTTCGTCATCACTTTTGCTTTGAATGCCTGTTATTTTTGAATCCTTATAATATATATTGCTGCCTCTTTCGCCTGAAAGTGCATAAAGCTTGCCATTCTTTTCGATATAGAGGTCATTGAGTTCGTCGCCTCTGTTATATTTATCGCTGAACACCTTATAGTAATCTTTTTTAACGTCATCGAGTGTTTTCACGCTTGTGTCAGTCACCTCATAATATTTCCATTTAAAGTTATTTTCAATATAACAATCCGGACTAATCTTATAAGGGCAGCCTACGTTATATTTCCACTCTGTATCACAAGCAAGCTTAAACATTACCTGTGCTGCTTCTATTTTAACCTCATCATCGTTCTTTTTCTCATTATCAAGGACGACTGCACCGTTATTATCCAATTTAAAATCTGTTCCAACGTCTATTGGCTGTTCTGATGATGATTCGCTGTTTTCCTGAGCAGTACCATTCACGTCAGTACTGTTTTCAGTTTTGCTGCTGTCTGCTGATGTTTTATTTGTGTCTGCTTTGGAAGTACTGCAATCAGCGGTACTGCTGCATTTTTCTTTACTACTCTGACTGCTTTCGGTGTTTTTACTGTTTTCTGACGAATTGCTATTGCTGTCAGATACAGATATTTCCGCATTATTGCTGTCATTATCATCTGTTGTAGAGCCTATGGACACTTTTTCGCCGCCGTTATTAACGTTTACCTCAAGGCCGCATCCGCCTGTTATCACTGTACAAATCATTATGGCAAGAATTAATGCTGCTTTTTTCTTCATAGCTAAAGCCCACCTTCCGCTGCATAGAGCATAATTTCATTATATTATATCATTTTCTTTTCACTATGTCAAGCAATATTATTTAAAGCTGACATAAATAAAATCTTATACTTTTATATGAATTTAATTTATTCTTTTACGAAAAATGCAGGCGGTACAGCCAAGCTGATCCCTCCTGCATTTTTGCATTAATCTTTCTACTTCTTTATTATATCACAGTTATTCATCGTTGTCAAGTGAAAAATCAATAATCCCATCATTTACATCTACTTTTGTGCATATAACCCTTACTTTTTGTCCGAGATTATAGCTTACTCCGCTGAATTTCTCGGTAAGGGTACATGGCTCGGTATAGTCATATTCTCCCTCAGGAAGTGTTCTTATGTGAACCAGTCCCTCAACAGTATTTTCAAGCGACACATAGAATCCAAATTCCGTTACGCTTGATATTTTTCCGTCAATTACTTCGCCTATATGAGACCGCATATATTCTGCCTTATAGCAGTCTTCACAGTCTCTTTCTATTGCTACTGACCTCATTTCTGCAGCTGAAGACTTTTCAGATGCATTCTTCACGAATCCGCTGTACCTCTTTGTAAGCCAGTTTTTATCATATCCGGCAAGAATATCAGTTATTATTCTGTGTATTGCAAGGTCAGGATACCTTCTTATCGGTGACGTAAAATGGCTGTAATCCTCAAGTGCAAGTCCAAAATGTCCCACAGGCTCTTCCGAATACTTTGCCTTTGCCATAGAACGAAGAACCATCATATTTACTGCTTCATAAACGTCCGTTTCTTTTGCCTTTTCAAGTATCTGTGCGGCATGACACGGCTTCATTTCGCCGAATGCGGGACACTCTATTCCGAATTTCGGCAAAAGCTCCCTCAGCTTATCCGCTTTTTCAAGCGGCGGTGCTTCGTGAATTCTGTAAACAAACGGGATTCCTTTTTCTCTTGCAAGACGTGCCGCAGCCTCATTTGCTGTCAGCATAAAGTCCTCTATTATGCTTTCAGACTTTCCTTGTTTTCTCGGCTCTACATCGACACATATATCATTTTCGTCTATTATCAGTTTGCTCTCTGTTGTTTCAAGCTGTGGTGCATGACGGCGTTTCTTCTTTGCCAGAAGCTTGTCCGCAAGCTCATTCATCAGCATTATTTCGTCTCGCACCTCGGCGTACTTCTGTGCGATTTCCGCCGTTTCGTTACCGGCAAGTATGTCATTTATTTCGCTGTAGACTCCCTTTACCCTTGAGCGTATCACGCTCTTGCAGAATCCATATGACAATATTTCGCCGTCATTATCAAGCTCAACTACTGCCGAAAGTGTCAGTCTGTTTTCATTCGGATTGAGCGAGCATATTCCGTTGGAAAGCTCAACCGGCAGCATTGGTATAACCTTGTTTGCATAATATATGCTTGTGCCACGATTCAATGCTTCTTTATCAAGTGCACTGTTTGCCTTTACATAGTTAGACACATCTGCTATATGGACTCCAAGTCTATAGCCATCTTTAGTTCTTTCAACCGATACTGCATCGTCAAGGTCCTTTGATTCGGCACTGTCTATTGTAAATATTGGCAGTTCACGAAAGTCCTCACGGTTATTGAAGTCATAATCGCTGATTCCTGCCGTCGATATTTTTTCAGCTTCTCTCATTACCTCCTGAGGAAACTCAGTTGGTGCTCCATGCAAGGCAAGTATTGCTCCGGCACATGATGCTGCATTTTCGCTGCTTCCGTAAACGGCGGTTATTCGCACTCTATGCTCAGCGTGGCGGCGTCCTCGGTAAGAAAGCTCGGCAAGCACCTTATCTCCGCTTACATAATCAAGCTCTCCTCCATCTATCTTTATATGGCTCTTGCTCATCGTATCGGCAACAAACCAGCGTTCTCCGTCACAAAGCTCTATTCTTCCGGTCAGCATTGATGGATTTTCCTTTAAAATATCAACTATTTCGCCCTCAGGAGAACCAGATCTCGACTCTATATATGACACCAGAACCTTATCACCGGGCATTGCTCCAAGCATATATTTTCCCGGAATGAACACTTCTGTTCTGTCATCTGTCATAGCAAAGCCGAAAGTTCTGCTGAGTCTTGTCACGTTTGCAGGCATATATCCAAGCTTTGATGCAAGTATAACCTTCTGCTGTTTTCTTACTACAATTATTCCTTCTTCTGTAAGTTCTCTCACGGCTGCCGCATAATTTTCCTTATTTCCCTTTATGCTGTGGCATTTTGCCGCAAGCTCACGGCTGAGAAGTGAACCTTTTGCACTTTGGTGCAAAAATGTCATTATTTTGTTCTTATAGCTTTCGACTGTATTTTTTTCAACCTGTACGTTCTTTTTCGGCTGTATTTTTTTCTTGGGCTTCTGTGCCATTTATTTTCTCCTCTTTAAAATTCTGCCCTATGACAATGTCATAGGGCAGAGCTTTTTTAAGAACTTGTTCTCACAGACTTATGAGTGCATCTTTTCGGTAGATTTTCATTCTGAGTTCCATCAGAAACCATTGCAATATCACAAGTATTTCTTCGGACTTTCTCCTTATCAGCATAAAAATTAAGCTTAAAATCTGCACGCAAATCCCATAATAACAAGTTCTAAATGTTAAATTCAGACTATTTTTGTGCCGCAATTACTTTATAAAATTAGGCACAATATTTACTGCAAGTGTAAGGGCCACAAAAAGAATTGCAAGGAATCTTGTTACTTTATTAAGCATTGCTTCCTTTGTTCTTCCTTCATTTTTGCCGTAAAAAGAGTCATTACTGCCGCCTGTCAGGGCAGATGTCATATTCTGCTGTTGTTTCTGGTCCTGCATAAGGCAAAGTACGATGATAAGCAGGCATGATATAAGTATCAATACTCCGCCGATTATTTCCATTGTTTCCATTTTAGAAGCCTCCATATTTCCATTATATTATAATATATTTTCATAGCTGTTTTACAGCCGTTTTTCGTGTATTCCTTTATCAACACACTATTTTCCCTATTAGTATAACACATTATTTTCATAATTTCAAGGGGTTATCAAAAAAAAGCTTATTCTCTTTCGCTTTTATTCATATTTTTTGCTCCTTCATAATATAATTTACCAATACGGGCGATTCGCCCTTATCTGAAAGGTGAGGACTTTTATTATGCTTCAGGAAAAAAATCAGAAGATTCCACACAACATCATTCTCGAAAACCGTCATAACCTTAGTATCTCCGGCATTACGGACGTTGACAGCTTCGACGAACGTGAAATCTGTCTCTACACTCAGCTCGGCGAGCTTACCATTCTCGGCAAGGAGCTTCACATCGACTCTATGAGCGTCGAATCCGGCGACATGACCATTACCGGCGACATTCGCTCTCTTATCTACGGCGATGAGGACAGGCATGGCCCTCTTTCTGCCCTTGGGAGACTTTTCAGATGATTATTCCGGAAACTTACTTATCGGTTCATCAGCAGTTATCACTGCTCGGACTTTCTGTCGCATTCGGTGCTGCTTTCGGCATCGTTTTCGACTTCTTCAGAGCGTTAAGAATCGCTCTGCCTCATAACAAACTCCTCGTTGCCGCTGAAGATATAATCTTTATGCTCTTTTACTCAGTCTTTATCATCTCTTTTACCTCTGCTGCGGCTCTCGGTCAGTTCCGCTTCTTCTATGTAATCGGCAACCTCATCGGCTTCACTCTCTATTTCTTCACAGTCGGCTCGGTCATCATTAGAATCTTTCGCTCCATCTTCTCTGCTTTCCTATCAGTTTTCCACTTTATACTTTTCCCCTTTAGGTTATTTTATGTACGCATATTTACAAAAATTTCTTCGAAATTTGTTGCTTTTGCTCAAATTATTGCAAAATGTTATAAAATTAAAAAAAGACTCTTGATTGAACATACTAAAATGTTGTATAATAGTAAATAAATAAATTCAGAAAGAACGTGAATTGCGTTGGCTCGAAATAAACACCACACACTTAAAAAACATAGCCTGCTTAGCGACCATCTCACTGAAGCTGTTGCTGTCGCCGCTCTTATCATTTGCTGCGTCGTACTTATTATCACTATCGAAGTTGACTGCGCTCAGAAAAAAGCAGACCTCGTTCAGCTCGACCAGAAAGTCAGCTCCCTACAGGCTCAGAATATGGAAATCCAACGTGTTCTCGATAACAACGATATGTCTGAATATATGGAAAAAGTCGCCCTCGAAGACCAGGGCTACGCTTTCCCCGACGAACGACGTTTCTATGATACTTCAAGAGATTAATTTTTAAAGGAGTTTTTTACTTTATGCAACTCGAAATTGGTAAAATTTATGAAGGCAAAGTTAAGGGCATCACTCAATACGGCGCTTTCGTTGACATCGACGGCGGCGGCACCGGTATGGTTCATATCTCCGAAATCGCCAACACCTTCGTCAACGAAATCAGAGACCATCTAACCGAAAATCAGCAGGTAAAGGTCAAGGTAATCGGCATCAACGAGGCCGGCAAAGTAAGCCTCTCTATCAAAAAAGCCATCGATAACCCTGCTCCTCAACGCCCTGCTTCTCAAAGACCTCGTCAGCCTCGCCGTGACGACAGACCTCGTGGTTCAGTCTGGGAACCAAAAAAACAACAGCCTATGAGCGAACTCTCTTTCGAGGATATGATGTCACGCTTTAAACAAAACAGCGAGGAAAGAATGTGCGACCTCAAAAGAAGTACTGACCGCAAAAACGGTACAAGACGCAAGTAACTCCTGCTTACTTTCAAATTTATTCCTTATGCCTGTCGGCTCTTTAGCCGTCAGGCTTTTTTATTTTTAGTTCATTTTCTACAACTTGTACCTTAATTTCTCATCGGATTTTGTTCCTATATACAATCTTTCTATTTTTATTTTCCTTAGTTTTACCCCTTTATATAATTCTTACCGATTTTCTGCCCCTTTGTGTACGGCAACTGATTTTTTACCGTACGGAAAGGAGCTTTTTTATGCCCGATACCTCCACTCACTCAGACGCAATGAAGGAAAAACGCCGCCTGTTCGCCTGCAATTACGTCTGCCTCGGCTCTGTCCGTGAAGCTGCTCTGCAATCAGGCTTTCCTCCACAGGACGCTCTCACTCAGGGTATGCGGCTGCTTTGCGAACCGGCTTGCAAAAAACTTATCGACAAGCTTCGCCAATCCTGCTGCATCGGCTCTCCCGAAATTATGTCGGGTTTCAACAGACTCGCTTTCGGTTCGCCTAATGATGCGGTTTATCTCGTATTCTCCGACGAGCTTCCGCCTGCTGACATCATCTCCAAGCTCGACCTCTTTAACGTATCCGAAATCAAACGTTTAAAGGGCGGCGGCGTCGAAGTTAAACTCTTCGACAGACAAAAAGCCCTCGAGAAAATGCTCGACTGCCTATGCTCCGCCGACAACTCTTCAAGTGCTGCTTCATTGCTTAACGCTCTCACTCAACCTCAATCTTCGGAGCTGATTTGCGATGAAAATTAACTCCCTCTCTTCCAAACAGCTTCTTACCCTTAAATGGTGGGCTATCCCCAAATTCTCCGGCTTCGATGCAATTATTTGCGACGGTGCCGTAAGAAGCGGCAAAACTTTCTCGATGTCTCTCGGATTCGTAAGCTGGGCTATGTCTTCATTCAATCATTCTACTTTCGCTCTCTGCGGCAAAACTGTCACTTCACTCAAACGCAATGTAATTGACCCTCTGATTTGCATCCTAAACGATTTCGGTTTCGTATGCTCCGAAAAAGTAAGCAAAAATTTTTTCGACATCCGTCTCGGTAACTTCTCTAACCGTTTCTACCTTTTCGGCGGCAAAGACGAAAGCTCCGCTTCTCTTATTCAAGGCATCACGCTATCAGGAGTATTCCTCGATGAGGTCGCTCTCATGCCACGCTCTTTCGTCGAACAGGCTCTCGCAAGATGCTCAGTCTCAGGCTCTAAACTATGGTTCAACTGCAACCCCGATCACCCATACCACTGGTTCTACCGTGAATGGATTCTCAATGCCAGACAAAAAAATGCTCTCTACCTGCATTTCACAATGGACGACAATCCATCGCTTTCACAAAGCGTCAAGCAGCGTTACAAAACTCTCTACTCTGGTGCTTTCTTTGAACGCTTCGTTCTCGGTAAATGGTCGGCAGTAAGCGGCGTTGTATACCCGATGTTCTCAAACGAACGTCACGTCTTTTCAAAGCTTCCTGCTTGCTCAGACTTCGTTGTCTCATGCGACTACGGTACGGTAAACCCTTCGTCTTTCGGTCTGTGGGGACTTGCACCGGACGGCAAATGGCTAAGACTTAAAGAGTATTACTACGACTCACGTTTGCAAGGTTCTCCTCGCACTGACGAGGAACACTACAACGCTCTCCTTTCCCTCACGGACGGCTTCAATGTCCGCAAAGTCATCGTTGACCCCTCAGCCGCAAGCTTCATCGAGTGTATCCGCAGACACAAAATCTTTAATGTGGTAAAGGCTAACAATGATGTCATTTCAGGCATTAGACGTGTTGCTGACGCTCTGTCTCAGGACAAAATCGCTTTCCACTGCTCCTGCTGCGACCTGCTTAGGGAATTTCACCTTTACTCCTGGAACGAAAAATCAGGCGGCGATATCCCTATTAAAGAAAACGACCACGCTATGGACGACCTCAGATATTTCGTCTCCGAAATGCTCGGCGGCAATGAGGACTGCTTTTTTGTAGGCTCAGTCGCACGCTGACTTTCTTCTCCACACATTATTCCAAGGAGGTCTTATGAAAATCTTTAACCGCAAAAATCCCTCCGATTCCACAGACTTTCCGGCAGGAATCCAGACCGCTGCACGCTGCGATACCGATAAATTCGATATCCCGCCATGCGATTGCTATGACCCTTTGCTGTTTAACAGGCTAAGGCTTGCGGTTCCGGTCATAGACGCTGCTATTATGAAAATTATCCGCCTTACAGGCGGATACAAGGTCATTTCTCCTGTCGCTTCACTGCAAAATGACCTCGACCGCTTCCTTTCGGAAGTTCCTGTCGGTCTTTCGGGGAACTCTATCTACTCTTTCTCAGACTGCTTTCTCGATAACCTGCTTACCTACGGCTCGGCTGTCGGCGAAATCGTCTTCAGCAAGGACTGTCTCGGCATCTCAAACCTTTTTCTCGCTAATCCTGACGACATCATTATCAGATTCGGTCGCTCTCCTGATGAGCGCCTTTTCTTCGTACGTGCTCAGAATGACTCACTTATACCTATCTCTCACCCGGAACGCATCTGCTTTTCGTCTCTTGGCTCGGTAAGCGGCAAAGGTCGCTCTGTTCTTGCAGGTCTGCCAGCTCTTAGCGGTATCCTGCTGCGTATCTATCAGTGCATCGGTCAGAATTTCGACAGAGCCGGCAACGTTCGCTACGCTGTTACCTACAAGCCCTCATCAGACAGCGGCGAACGTGCTTTCGCTAAGGATCGTGCCGTTCAGATTGCCAAAGAATGGGCTGACGGTATGAACTCTGCCAAATACGGTCAGGTCAAAGACTTCATCGCTGTCGGTGACGTCGACATAAAGGTCATCGGTGCGGAAAATCAACTCTTTGACACAAGCGTTCCGGTAAGAGAGCTTCTTGAACAGCTTATCTCCAAGCTCTCAATCCCTCCTTTCCTGCTCGGTCTAAACTGGTCTTCAACCGAAAGAATGTCCGCTCAACAAGCTGATATCCTTACCTCCGAGCTTGAATACTACAGACGTATCCTCTCTCTGGTTATCTGCAAGGTCGCTGACGCTTTCCTCAGACTTTGCGGCTGCACTCTATCCTCCCACATAGAATGGGACAACATCAATCTTCAGGACGAAACTCAACTCGCTGACGCAAGACTTAAAAACGCTCAGGCTGCCGAAATTGAACTGCGTATCAGCTCATCTTCTCAAAATTAACGGAGGTACTTTATTTATGTACAATGACATCAAACTCGAAAAAGGTCTCTATAACCTCAGCGGCAAATCTTTCCTTCAGGCTCTTGAAACTCTCGACCCTTCCGAAAATTACTCGGACTCTCCTCTTGCAAAGCTCGATGCTTATGAGCGTCAGCTCAAACGCTTCGACATAAAGGTCTCCGGCAAGGACTGCGACAACGTTGAGAAATTCTTCGTTTCTACCGAAAGTGCCGTCCTCTTTCCTGAATTTATCAGACGCTCTCTCAAAAAAGGCTTCGATAACGCTATCCTCTCCTCAGTTATCGCCGCTCAGTCAAAATGCGAATCAAACAGCTACATAGGCTGCGTTCTCGATGACTCAGCCGCTTAGGACTTGTGAAATAATAAGATGATGATTTTAATTTGGGATAATCCTATAATTCCATAATTCAAAAGGCTTAATTTTATTAATCGCAATTGATTCAAAGTCTTCATCAGAGACCTTTTTTGCAA
>JALCDN010000002.1 GCA_022641595.1 Ruminococcus sp.
TGCAAAAAAGGTCTCTGATGAAGACTTTGAATCAATTGCGATTAATAAAATTAAGCCTTTTGAATTATGGAATTATAGGATTATCCCAAATTAAAATCATCATCTTATTATTTCACAAGTCCTAAGTCTCCTGCATCTGCATTCTCGCAAGTGCCTGAGACTTTTTTTTCGGGTCGGAGATTCTGCACAGCGACACCACATAGCGGTCGGATATTATGTGCTGCGAAAACACAAAACCATCGGCATTGCTTGTTATTCCTCTTTCGCCGAACGAGAACTCTATCGTTTTCATAGGATATGAAATTCCAATTCCTATTGCTTTTACAAAGCTTTCTTTCAGCGTCCAGAGCCGAAAGAACATAAGGTCAGGATTTTCGGCATTTTCAACAAGTCTTGTTTCGCCTTGCGTGAAAACCCTCCTCATAACCTTTTTCGGACATGGCCGAACGTTTTCCGCATCGACACCTGCCTCATATCTTCCAACGTAACAGACCGTCATTCCGCTGCAATCACTTAGATTATAATGAACCGTACTGCAATTCAAAAGATACGGCTTTCCGTACTCACCCTTTCCAACAGCCGAATTTTTATAATCTATTCCATACCTTTCAAGGCATCTTCCGAGCAGCTTGTGTGCATAAGCGTGCTGCTCAGCATGAGGCAAAACCCTCATTGAAATCTCCAGCATTTTACTTTTCTCTCCTGACTGCACATAAAAATGTATTGTTATTTCTTGTTTTTGTTATTATGTTTTAGCCGTTTTGTATATGGACACTTAAGAGTAGCGGTGTTATAATATTAATGTATAATTAAAACTTGTAAACGGTATTTTAATTTAGGTCGACAAAACCGTTTGCTCACTGTTACAGGAGGTAACATTATTATGATGGACTATAAAAGACTTTTAGCAGGTGCTATGATATTTTCAATGCTCGCCGCAACAGCTACCGGCTGCTCCGACAAAAAAAGCAGCTCCGATTCTTCATCATCTTCATCTTCGTCCTCATCGGAGTCGCAGACTGAAGCCGCTTCTGCAACCTCAGCAGAAAGCTCTGAATCTTCATCTGCTGAAGAAGAACTCTCTACAGAGGCATCTTCTGAAGCTGCAACAGCTCCTGTCCCCGTTGAAGCCTCAGGCGACAACGTTGTAACATTTGACGACGGCAAATTTGATTTTGCAACCGCAGTTACAGATGACACTCCTGATGCCGCTCAGGGTACGCTTGAAGTCGTTGACGTTCAGGGAAACAAAATGCTTAAATTTACTGATTCCGGTACATCATGTGCTGACAAGAAAACTCAGAAAGTAAAGATAAATGCCGTAAACCTCATAGGTCAGGCAAACCTTGACAAGGTTGACACTATTGCTTTCGATGTCTATGCCGATGCAACAGCATCATCTCTGCAAGCAAAAGACGGCTCAATGCTCAAAGCTCCGGGCTGGATAGGCGGCGGCGGCGGAACTGTCATTGCTGACGGCAAAACATGGTACGATTTCAGCGAATACAGCTCCGAGGACTACAAAAACGAAATGTCCGCTGCCTGCCACGTTGAATTTAAATTTCTCCTTGCCTCAGCAGGAAAGAAATGGTCAAACGAAATGACCGATGCCAACTTCCTTATTATGAGATGGGGTCTGCAAAACGAGTCTAACCTCTATATCGACAACATTGCTTTCTATGACAAGGACGGCAACACTATTCCTCTTGCATAATCTGCATTTCTGAAAATCATAGTTTACTTTTACGAAAACAACCTGAGAAGAAACTTCTCAGGTTGTTTTTATAGGTACCATTTTTTTGATTATTAATAAGCTTTGCCCCAATAAACCATAGTTTTTGCAGGCTTGCCACAGCAAACGCATTTATCTGAGATATTTTCCTGTTCAAAAGGAATACAGCGTGAACCAACACCTGTTTTCTCCTTAACCATGTCTTCGCACGCCTCATCGCCGCACCACATAGCCTTAACGAAGCCATCGCCTTTTTCTTGAAGAACGGAAACAATTTCGTCCATTGTTTTGCAGGCGTAAGTACGGTTTTCACGGTTTTCGAGAGCCTTTTTATAAAGACCGTCGTGAACCTCCTGAAGCTTGGCAGAAACGGTTTCCTCGAGCATATCCAAAGGAACGATTGATTTTTCGCCGTTGTGACGGGTAGCGACTACGCACTGACCTGCTTCAATATCTTTAGGACCGATTTCGACACGAACCGGAACACCTTTCATTTCGTACTCAGAGAATTTCCAACCCGGAGAATTTTCGCTATCGTCGAGCTTAACTCTCAGACCTGCCTTTTCAAGACGCTCTTTAAGCTCTGCTGCCTTTTGAAGAACGCCGTCCTTGTGCTGGGCAACAGGAATAATTACTGCCTGAATCGGAGCTACAGCAGGTGGAAGAACAAGACCGCTGTCATCGCCGTGAGTCATAATTACAGCACCGATAAGACGTGTTGTAACGCCCCAGCTTGTCTGATGAGGATTAACACGTTTGTTTTCCTTGTCGGTAAATTCAATTCCGAAAGCTTTTGCGAAGCCGTCGCCGAAGTAATGTGAAGTTCCTGCCTGAAGAGCTTTGCCGTCGTGCATAAGTGCCTCGATAGCGTAAGTAGAAACAGCACCTGCAAATTTATCGCTTTCTGTTTTCTGCCCTTTGATAACAGGCATAGCGAGGGCTTTTTCGCAGAAATCGGCATAGATATTAAGCATTCTCTCAGTTTCCTCAATAGCCTCCTGAGCAGTTGCGTGAATGGTATGACCCTCCTGCCAGAGGAACTCTCTTGAACGCAGGAACGGACGTGTGGTTTTCTCCCATCTTACAACGCTTACCCACTGGTTGTAAAGTTTTGGCAGGTCACGGTAAGAGTGGACAATATTGGCGTAATGTTCGCAGAAAAGAGTTTCGGAAGTCGGACGAACGCACAGTCTGTCCTCAAGCTTTTCGTTTCCGCCCATAGTTACCCATGCAACCTCAGGTGCAAAGCCCTCAACGTGGTCTTTTTCCTTTTGCAGAAGGCTTTCCGGGATAAACATAGGCATACATACATTTTCGTGACCTGTAGCCTTGAACATACCATCGAGGATATGCTGGATATTTTCCCATATAGCGTAGGCATATGGGCGTATTACCATACAGCCCTTAACGCTTGTGTATTCAATAAGCTCAGCTTTTTTAACAATATCGGTGTACCACTGAGCGAAGTCCTCGTTCATTGAAGTAATAGCGGTAACGAGTTTTTTTTCCTTAGCCATAAATTTCAGCTTCTTTCTAATTATTGTTTTTCGGACTATTATAGGATACCTCTAAAAACCGGTTTTTCTTAATCAAACGAGTTGTTAGAATCACCCATTACTTTTTGAATTATCGTCGTCACTGTTTTTCTGAGGTGAATCGTAGATACTTCTTACCTCAGAAGTTCTGTCGTCCGAACTTGAGGTGCGGTGTTTTTGCAGGTACTTGTCGATTGCGGCGGCGATTTTTGGAGTAAGCACAGCTAAAACGTATATAAGTGCCATAACGAGCAGACAGAGCAAGCCGAACTTTATAATGGAAGTGAAAGTAAAAACTTTTCCGCCATCTTTAGCGGTTTCAGCCGCAAGTGCCTGAATAAAAGCAGTATTCACCATGAATGCCTCCTTTAAAGCAAAGTGAGTGCATTATCAGATTCCGATTTACTTATGGGTACATCTTAAAACTCCTTTTGATAAAAACAGATATGTACGGCATCTGTTTCGTCACCCTACCTCATAGTGCGACAGCACGCTTTCTAAAGGTTTCCTTGTGCCTGCTGCACTATCTGATTTTTCCTTAATCAAACTAATTTTTAGAGGTACCCTTATTAAATGCAGCTAATTCTGTATCTACAGTCTGGGAAGTCTGAGTAATAAGAGCATTGCGGGTATCGTCGGAGTTGTCGCCGCTTGCAAGGAGTTCACGGGCAAGTCTGTTTACAACGCTCTGAGGTGTATAATAGACAGTGTTGCCGCTTACAGCATCGCTTATGCCGTAGGCGAAATCAATCATAGCAGGTGTTTTGGTATTATGTGTAATTTTCTGTATTGCATCGTACTGCTCCTGAGTGATAAAGCTTTCGGTAATGCCCTTAGCGTCTTTTTCTACAGCGAGAGCATTTTGTTTGGCAGCGTCTCTGAATTTCTGTTCATAGGCGACCATTCTTTCGCATTTTATGTAATCGGCAACAGCCTCGCCCTTATCGGAGTTCTTGACGAGCATTCTTGCCTGATAGTCAGCGGTAACGGTATAGTCCGTGGCATCGGCTGATTTTGGGTACGGAACAATCATAATATCGCCCTGAGGGTTTACAGCATTTGACTTACCCAAAGCCCACTGACCTGCACCGAGAAAGAGTGTCGAGAAATCCGACGGAAAGCAGGCGCACGTTTCGTTATCGTATAGACCGCTTTCTGAAAGATTTGCCATAAATGACTCTGCCTCGTTGATTTTTGGGCTTGAAACATTATTTTTAAGCTGACCGTTTTCGAGGGAAACTATTGGCTGACCTGTTGACTGCATAAGCGGTTTTCCGATAAGACCCTTTATGCCAAATCTTTCGGCATCTTCAGGAGTTCTGTCAACGAAAGTTTTCATCATCTGTGAGAAGGTATCCCAGTTCCATTTACCGTCAAGGTAGAGCTGATACGGGTCCTGCAAGCCCTCTGACTTCATAAGCTGTCTGCTGTATATAATAAGTGAAGGTTCGGAAATATCAAATGGAATTACATAATGTGAGCCGTTATAGGAAAGAGCTTCGATAGCAGGACGCATTTCGTCCCACATAGTATTTTCCATATCGAGCTGATCATAGTAATTATCAAGCGGTTCAAACCAGTCTCTTGCAACCCCCTGAGGGAAAAGGGACGGATCATATGGAAACATATCGACTGTATCGCCTGCGTGAATACTGTTTTCGAGGACATTATATTTGTCTGCAACGTCGATATTCAGATATTGAATGCTTGCACCGTACTTGTCACGCAAAAGCTGAAGTGCAGTCGGAACATTATCTTCCTCAGAGCCTGTGATATCGTAATCAGACATCCAGTAAATTACCTGACCGTCAACCGGTGACAGCGGCTGTCCTTCAAGCTCCTCTGACTGCTGTGACGACTGAGTGATTTGCTTATCGGACTTTTTTTTATTGCAGCCGGTTACGCTGAAAACTGTAATCACAGCGCAGATTCCGGCAAAGATTCGTGTAAAATTTCTCATAAAAGCAGCTCCTAACAAAATCCGCATAAAGCTACCATGCTTTTTCAAAGCTACGGCAGCTGCTCGGATTGACAAAAGGTAATCTGCCAAAACTCATATTGATGTTTCAACTAACTCTTGAATTTTTCTGCTTGCCCAAAAGCCAGAATATGTCATCAGAAAAACTTGAAATACGCCAGTATTACTGTGCTTTTCTTCCTAAGCTTTTGACTTTTATTCTGTGAATAAAATATTCACGTTTTAGCTGCCACATCAATACCATAACAGTTTTTCACAAATTCCCAAAAATAATTATAACCAATTTTCCCCCTCTTGTCAATAGCTTCTACGCCTGTTCTGCACGGCAGCAGTCCATTATTTTCCGAAACCTTGAAAAATATCTGCAAAATACTTGATTTTGGGAGAAGAACGTGGTATAATACTATTGTATCATAGCTTAGACTAAAGACCGGAAGCCTTCCGGTCTTTAGTTTATATATAGGCACTGTCAGAAAATGCCTGTATTGTTTGCTTTTACTTTTACACGAAAGGAGCCGCCCGTCCGCAACGACCGATTTTATGACAAAATGACACAAGCTCTGAGCCGTGCATCGGGTTAGTATTCTATGAAATTAAAAAAATACGGCGCTACCGAACAGAAAATCTACGACCTCGTAAAACCTATTACTGATGAACTCGAATTTTTCATCTGGGACGTCTGCTTCGTCAAAGAAGGCGCAATGTGGTATCTGCGTGTCTTCATCGACAGAGACGAGGGCATCACTATCGACGACTGCGAAACTGCTACTCGTCCTATCAGCGAAATGCTCGACCGCATCGACCCTATCGAACAAAGCTATATACTCGAAGTCGGCTCGGCCGGTCTTGAACGTGAACTCCTTAAAAAAGACCACTTCGAAGTCTGCATCGGCGATATGGTAAGAGTTCACTTTATCCGCACCGTTGACGGTCTTAAAGAAATTTCCGGCGTCCTCAATGAATTCTCAAACGACGGAATTACCCTTAAATGCGAGGACGACTGCACTAAATTTTTCAGCTTTTCAGATATCTCATCTGTAAAGCTTTACATGGATTTTGAATAACTTATATAATGGAGGAATTTACAGAAATGAACAAGGGTTTTTTTGATGCGCTGAAGGTTCTCGGCGACGAAAACAGCGTTGACACAAATACGCTCGTTGAAAAAGTTAAATCGGCTATGCTCAAAGCCGCAAGAAAGGCTTACCCCCACAGCGAGGAAAACATAAGGGTGGATATCGACCCCATTACAAATAAATTCGATATGTACATCATCCAACAGATTATCGACGACCAGCCTATCGACGAAAATGAAGTCAATATAGATGTCGCCAAAACAAGAGACCCCAACGCTTACGTCGGCGGTACTATCCCACTTAAAATCGATATCTCAAAATTCGGCAGAGCCGCTGCACTTTCTGCAAAACAGTCAATAAAAGGCGACCTGCGTGAAATCAACAGAGAACACGTCCTTAACCGCTTCGCCGACAAGGAACACGAATGCATTACGGCTACTGTTTCTCAGGTTGAACCTGGAAGAGGCACTGTTACTGTCGTTTACGAAAATACCGAGCTTTACCTTTTCAGAAATGAACAGATCCCCGGCGAAGTTCTGACGGAAGGTCAGCAAATCAAAGTCTACATTACCGGCATCGTAAACAAAACAAAAAAACCTATCATCAAAATCTCACGCTCACATAAAGACCTGGTAAAACGTCTCTTTGAAATAGAAGTTCCAGAAATCTATGACGGCATCGTAGAAGTAAAATCAATTTCAAGAGAAGCAGGCTCCCGTACAAAAATTGCCGTATCCTCAAAAGACCCCAACGTTGATGCCGTAGGTGCCTGCATTGGTCCTAAGCGTTCACGAATTACTGCTATCGTCAGCGAACTTAACGGCGAGAAAATCGACATTATCCCTTACAGCGACGTTCAGGAGGAATTTATCGCACGCTCACTCGCTCCTGCTGAAGTCCTCAAAACAATAATCACAAGCTTTGAAGAAAAAACCTGCACAGTTATCGTTCCAAATAACCAGCTCTCGCTTGCTATCGGCAACAAAGGTCAGAACGCTAAGCTTGCTGCAAAACTCACAGGCTTCAAAATCGACATAAAACCTGCTTACGATGCCGTTACAGGCGAGGCCGCTAAGGAAATGGACGAAAACTTCGTTTCTGCTGCCCATACCGCTTTGGACTCAGACGACGACATTATGCTTGACGATTCCTCCGACAGCTCAGATACAATCGCTATTGACGACGATATCGAAAACGCTCCGTCTTTTACTGATTCTGCCGAAAATAAAGATGCTTCAGACGATAACACTTCTTCAGAAGAAAAAATCAATGAGCAATCCTCTGCCTGCGACAACGAAAACTCCGATAATACCGAAACTTCTGACTCCGTTTCGGACTGATGAGGACTTAAATTATGATTAAGCCTAAAAAAATTCCTATGAGAATGTGCCTCGGCTGCGGCGAAATGAAACCCAAAAAGGAACTCGTAAGAATTGTAAAATCACCGGAAAATGTAATCTCTCTCGACCTTACAGGAAAAAAATCCGGAAGAGGCGCTTACATCTGCCGCAGCTGCGACTGCTTCGAAAAAGCCCGCAAAGGCAGACGCTTCGAAAAATCCCTCTCCTGCAAAATCGACGACTCAGTCTACGAGGTGATGCAAAATGAACTCGCCGCAGAAAATAATTAATCTGCTTACTATCTGCCGCAGAGCTGGAAAAGCTGTCTCAGGCTTTGACCCTTCCTGCGAAGCTATGAAAAATGGTACGGTCTACTGCATAATTACCGCTTCTGACCTCTCGGCAAAATCCGAAAAGGAAATCCGTTTCAACGCCGATAAATACAACGTTCCGGTAATCGGTATATGTATCAGCAAAAATACACTCGGCTCTTTTCTCGGTAAACCAACAGGTATCGTTGCCGTCTGCGACAAAGGCTTCGCCGAGAGATTTATTCAGCTCGACGCTGAATTTCATAAGGCTGACGCCAATACGGACTGACCACACCCTCTTTTCATTAAACGGGCTTACGCCCATAATTATACATCTTAACTTTAATTAAAATTTCAGCACCTGCCGCTTATTTATCCGCCGCAGATGCTCACATACTCAGGAGGTATATCGGCCTATGACCAAAAAAATCAAGCTCAGTGAGGCTGCCAGAGACCTTAACGTTTCTGTTCAGGACATTATCGCTTTCTTCTCCGAACACGGTGACACCAAAAAGAAAACAGGCTCAAGTATTTCTACCGACGAAATGAACCTTCTCCTTGAACACTACTCTCAGACACATCAGGTTGAAAACTTCGACGAATACTTCGCTTCAAGAAATGACAAGCGTCCATCTGCTAAGGTTCAGGAAAAATCCGAAAATACTGCAACAGAAATCACCACAAACAAAAAATCCGTGAGCAAACCTGCTGCTTCTCCAAAGCCTTCAACTGCTGCTTCTGACGAAATCAAAAAAAATTCAGACGCAAACAGCCTGCAAAACTCCCCTAAGAACAGCTCTTCAGCAAAATCGGATTATATAAAGAATACTGCCGAAAACAAAAGTGCTTCCGATATCAAGAAAACTCCCGACAGACAGCCCTCTGCCAATAAGCAGCAAGCCACTGCAAAACCATCAGAAAAATTTAAAGCTGACACCAAGAATAGTTCTCAGCCTGCATCTGAATCTGCTCCTGTAAAAATTCAGACTACTGCTGCTGAACCCGTCAAGGAGGAAAAATCCGTGCAGAAGCCCGATAATAAAAACATTTCCGCTCCAAATGCAAACAAAAACCATACCGCCTCCGCAAATAAAGAAAAGCAGCTGCCAAAAGCTCAGAAACACGGCGAAAGAACTAAGCTTAACGTTTCAATCAGCTCCGAAACCGCTTCTAATGCCACTCAAAGACGTACCGTCGATACAAGAGGTACTTATGTTGACCTCGACAAGTATAATGAACGATACGAACAAATCGCTCCCGCAAGCAAGGGTAAGGACAACTTTACCGCAAGAAAACAAAAAATTAACCAGAAATCCGCTCAGAGAAGCCGCCAACAATACTCAAACAAGGAAACAGAATCCGAAAAGCTTCGCCGCCTTGAACTCGAACGTGCAAGACGTCAGCAGCTTAAAGTAATGATTCCTGATAACATTCTCGTCGGAGAACTCGCTTCACGCCTTAAAGTTACTGCTACTGACGTTATCAAAAAACTTATGGGTCTGGGCGTTATGGCTACTATAAACCAGGAAATCGACTTCGATACCGCTTCACTTATCGCCGAGGAATTTAACGCTAAGGTAGAAAAGGAAGTCATCGTTACTATCGAAGAACGCCTTATCGACGACTCCGATGATGAGGATAACCTTAAAGAAAGATGCCCTGTTGTCGTCGTTATGGGTCACGTCGACCATGGCAAAACTTCTATCCTCGACAAAATCAGACACGCTAATGTCACTGCTTCTGAGGCCGGCGGCATCACTCAGCATATCGGCGCTTATCAGGTAAATTACCACGGAAAACATATCACTTTCCTCGATACTCCAGGCCATGAGGCTTTCACTTCTATGAGAGCAAGAGGCGCTAATATCACAGATATCGCCGTTCTCGTTGTTGCCGCTGACGATGGCATAATGCCTCAGACTGTTGAATCTATCAACCACGCTAAGGCTGCCGGTGTATCTATCATCGTCGCTATCAACAAAATGGACAAAGAAGGTGCTGACCCGGAACGTATCAAGCAGCAGCTTACTGAATATGAACTCGTTTGCGAAGACTGGGGCGGCGACGTTATATGTGTTCCCGTTTCAGCTAAAACAGGCGAAGGTATCGACGACCTTCTCGAAAATATCCTCCTTATATCCGAAGTGCGTGAACTTAAAGCTAACCCCGACAAGCTCGCTAAGGGTACTGTCGTTGAGGCAAGACTCGACAAGGGCAGAGGCCCTATCGCTACACTTCTTGTCCAGAACGGTACTCTCAACACCGGCGACATAATTATCGCAGGTACTGCTGTCGGCAGAGTCCGTGTTATGACAAACGACAAGGGCAAAACCGTTAAATCCGCAGGTCCTTCGGTTCCTGTCGAGATAACAGGTCTTGCTGACGTTCCAAGCGCAGGCGATACTTTCAATGCTGTCGAGGACGAACGCCTCGCAAGAGAACTTGTTGAACAAAGAAAACATGAAGCTAAACAGGAACAGTTCAACACATACAAAAAAGTTACTCTCGATAACCTCTTCAGTCAGATCGCTGAGGGCGAAATCAAGGAGCTTCCTATTATAGTTAAGGCTGACGTTCAAGGCTCTGTCGAAGCTGTAAAACAATCACTTGAGAAAATCTCCAATGACGAAGTAAGAGTCAAGGTCATCCACGGCGGTGTAGGTGCTGTCAGCGAAAGCGATGTCATGCTCGCAAGCGCTTCAAATGCTATTATCGTTGGTTTTAACGTAAGACCCGACCCTGTTGCAGCAGAAAGTGCTGCCCGTGACGGCGTTGACATAAGACTCTATAGAATCATTTACGACGCTATCGAGGAAATCACTACCGCTATGAAGGGTATGCTCGCTCCAAAATTCAGAGACGTTGAAATGGCACGCATCGAAGTAAGACAGGTTTATAAAATTTCAAATGTCGGTCTCGTTGCCGGCTGCTACGTCGTAAACGGCAAAGTTACAAGACAGTGCAGCATCAGAGTCGTTCGTGACGGTATAGTCGTCGCTGAAGACCAGATCGATAGCCTCAAACGCTTTAAGGACGACGTCAAGGACGTTGCTGAGGGCTATGAGTGCGGTATAAGTCTCGAAAAATTTGCCGACGTCAAGGAAGGCGACATCTTCGAAGCCTTCGTAGTCGAGGAATACACCGAAGACTAATCCTATATAAATAGTTACTCCAAAGCCCTGCTGCTTCCCAGAATACGCAGACGGCTTGCGTACGCAAGCAGAGGACTTTAAGTCGGAACTGATTTTCTATCTTATCTGTATTTTCACCCTCCGACTTAAAGCCCGTGATGTTCACAGCCTGAAAGGCTGCGAACATCCGTCTGCGTATAACGTGACCCGCCGCTTGCCACACCCCCTGCTTTAAAATTTATAGCGGCTGCACTTTACCTGCGTGAAAATCATCGTCAATGCACTTTCAATAAAATGCAAAGCAATACACTACTGAAGTACACAAACAACGTAATCAAATCTTAAGACAAGTCCGCTCGGACTGCCTTTATAATCAGGAGGCTTAATTTATGGATACCGACAGAATGAGTACGGCAGATATGCTGCAATACTGCGACGAAGCCCTGGCTTGGGACCAGTTTGGTCCGGTTGACATCTTCTTTTTTGAATCAGTCAAGAAAATATTACTCGGTCAATGCAGTGCCATCGAAGAGCCTGATAAGACCATCGATGACCTTATGGGTATCGAAAGACCGGTTCGGGACGACGAACTTGCTCCGGATTACGATAAGTATGAAGACCTGTATTACGACGAGGACGACGACGATAACTCCGGTGAATATGAAAAAAATCCCGCAGATACAGCTTTCGACAGCACCCTGTTTAACGACGGATTCTTTATTACATATGATAAGGATAAAAAAGCCGATGACGCAGAAAATAAATCAGAAAGCAATAACACTGAGGGCTTTACCGTAAATATGTAAGACTTATTCTTTTAAGGGCACCTCTAAAAACTCGTTTGATTAAGGAAAATCAGATAGGTTCGGCAGCTGCAAGGAAACCTTCCGAAAGCGTGCTGTCGCACTATGAGGGGGGTTGACACAGTAGATGCCGTGTATAGCTGCTTTTTCTCAAAAGTAGTTTTTAGAGGTGCCCTTAAGCCTATCAGAAAAAGTTCTAAGCCAATTATGAAAGGTACGGTATTTTTTATATGCCAAATTTTAAAAACAGCCGTTTGGCTGAAGACATCAAACGTGAAATGACAGCTATAATAAGAGAACTTAAAGACCCAAGAATCGCTCCGATGACATCAATTGTGAGAGTTGAGCTGTCAGGCGATATGTCACACTGCAAAATTTTTGTTTCATGCATTGAAGGATTGGAAACCGCAAAACAGTCCGTAAAAGGACTCGAAAGCGGAGAGGGATTTATTAAAAGAGAGCTTTTCCACAGACTCAAAATGCGGAAATGCCCGGAGCTTAAGTTTATCGCTGACGACTCAATCGCCCACAGCGCTGAAATAAACAAAATGCTCAAGGAAATTTAATGAGGTGTTGAATATGCTTATTGATTTAAGTGAGGCGTGCGAATTTATCAGAAACTGTAATGACGCTGTCATTCTTACCCACCAAAGCCCCGACGGCGACTGCATCGGCTCAGGTCTCGCTTTGCAGGATATTCTGAAATCACTCGGAAAAAGAAGCCGTGTCATCTGCTGCGACGAATTTCCGAAAAGATACGATTTCATGACCAAATGTGCCGATAATGATACCAACTTTACCCCACAGAACATTATAGCCGTTGATATCGCCGACGCTCAGCTTATGGGAAGTCTTAAAGAAATATACGCCGATAAGGTTCAGCTTTGCATAGACCACCATATATCTAACGTAAACTATGCTCAGAAAACACTGCTGAATCCTCAGGCTTCCGCTACCTGCGAGGTCATCTACGAAATAGCCGCCGCTTTGGGTGTAACTATTACCGATTTCTGTGCTATGTGCATCTACACCGGTATGGCTACTGACACGGGCTGCTTCAAGTACGAAAATACCTCCGCAAGATGCCACGAAATCACTGCCGAACTTATGAAAAATCATAAGCTGAAATACGCTCTCATAAACCGCAATATGTTCGATGTAAAATCTATCGGCAGAATCAGAATGGAAAAAGCTGTCATGGAAATTATGGAATATTACCTCGACAACCGCCTTACCATTATCTGCATCACAAGTGATATACTCAAATCTATGAACGTCGACGGAAATGACCTCGAGGGCTGTGCTTCACTGCCGCTTCAGGTAGAAGGCGTTGAAGTCGGCGTCACCATAAAGGAAAAATCAACGGGCGTTTACAAAGTCTCTATGCGTTCGGCAAACGAAGTCAACGTATCAGATATATGCAAGCTGCTCGGCGGCGGCGGTCACATAAAAGCCGCAGGCTGCCTAATAGAGGGCAGTCTCGAATTTGTCAAGAAAACTATCATCGACGCTGTAAGAAAGGGTATGGACGGCGAATGAACGGAATCCTTTGCATGAACAAGCCTCAGGACTTTACCTCGTTCGATGTTATAGCAAAGCTTCGGGGTATCCTTAAAATCAAAAGACTGGGTCATGCAGGTACGCTCGACCCTATGGCTACAGGAGTTCTTCCGGTTTTTGTCGGCAGTGCTACAAAAGCCTGCGATATCATACCGGATACCGCAAAATCTTACACGGCAGGCTTCAGACTCGGCTGCATCAGCGACACTCAGGACTCAAGCGGCTCTCTGTCTGAAATCTCCGATATGAATGTAACTGCACAAATGCTTTTACATACACTGCCACTCTTTACAGGCGACATTATGCAGCTTCCACCAATGTTCTCGGCTGTTCAGGTAAACGGTCAGCGACTCTATGACCTTGCACGAAAAGGCATTGAGGTTGAACGTGAAAAACGTCAGATTACTATCAATAGCTTATCACTTGCTCAATATGACGAAAACTCCCGCTCAGGCTTACTTAATATCAACTGCTCAAAAGGTACTTATGTAAGAACCATCATTCACGATATCGGTCAGAACCTCGGCTGCGGTGCTGTTATGACAAGCCTTGTAAGAACCTCATCATGCGGTTTTTCACTCGACTGCTGTCACACCTTCGCTGAAGTCGAGAACGCCCGTGACAACGGCTGCCTTGAACAGCTTATCATTCCTGTCGAATCCGTCTTCTCCTCACTGCCAAAGCTAAAGCTAAGTCAGGTTCAGACCAAAATGTACAGAAATGGCGTAAAACTTGACCTTTCAAGAGTCTATAATATTCTTTCGGACTGCGACACATACGCTGTGTACGGCTTCGACGAGAAATTTATTGGTACTGCTGTTGCCGACCATCAAAAAAACGAACTGAGAATAGGCAAAAATCTCGCTTTGTAAATCTGAGGTGCTTTTATTATGAAATCTGCTGTCGCTCTCGGACTTTTCGACGGTGTCCATTCAGGTCACAGAAAAGTCATTGAATATCCGGTAAAGCTCGCTGAACGTGGGTTTGTTCCGTGCGTCCTCACATTTTCAAACGCTACACTTACTCAAAAACAAGGACGCAGCTTCAAATACATCTACACCGATGAACAAAAATCACGCATCTTGAAAAGCCTCGGTATCGTTCGGATTTTTGAAGTGGATTTCAATAATGTCAAAAATATGAGCGGCGAAAGCTTCGCTGCCGAATTTCTCGCAAATAAACTCAATGCAGGCTGGGTTACCTGTGGACGTGATTTCAGATTCGGTCACAATGCCGCCTGCGGCTCGGACGAGCTTATCGAACTCGGTCACAAATACGGCTTTGAAACATCTGTCGCCGACGATGTTAATATCGACGGCGAAAAAGTTTCCTCAAATAAAATAAGAACACTGCTCTCGGACGGCGATGTCACTGCTGCTGCACGTCTGCTCGGTGACAACTACAAAATCTCTGGAAATGTCGTTCACGGCTATAAAATCGGTCGTACTCTGAATTTTCCTACGATAAACCAGCTTTTTAACGACGGTCAGCTGACTGTTAAGTACGGCGTGTATGCATCACAAACAAATATCAACGGAAAATGGCTCGACTCTGTAACAAATGTAGGCGTAAAGCCTACTATTGCAGGTAATAGGTCTCCGCTTGCCGAAACCTACATAATCGGCTTCAGCGGCAACCTCTACGACACCTTTACTCAGGTTCGGCTGATAAAATTTTTAAGAAGTGAAATGAAATTCAATTCACTCGACGAACTAAAAACTGCTATGTCTCACGATATAGCTTCAAGCATTACAATTTTGAAAAGCACTGATTCAAGTTTCACACCTTGACATAACACCTCTGAAAATGATTTCAGTGCTTTCTCAGGCAGCAGATGAAATCTTCACCAATACTGCCAACAGATAGTTTTAAAAAGGAATGATTACTATGGAAAAAAGAGTAAGAACTCGATTTGCTCCAAGCCCTACAGGCTATATGCACATCGGAAACCTAAGAACAGCACTTTATACCTACCTCATAGCAAGAAAAAACGGCGGCGACTTCATCCTAAGAATCGAGGACACCGACCAGGAACGCTATGTTGAGGGCGCTGTTGACGTTATCTACAACACACTCAGACTTACGGGTCTCAATTGGGACGAAGGTCCGGATATCGGCGGCCCTGTAGGCCCTTACGTTCAGTCACAGAGAATGGGTATGTTCAAGGAATACGCTCTGAAACTCATTGAAAGCGGCGACGCCTATTACTGCTTCTGCGACAAGGAAAGACTCGACGAAGTAAGAAAAATTCAGGACGCTTCTCATATCGCACCTATGTATGACCGCCACTGCCGCAATCTCTCAAAAGAGGAGATTCAGGAAAAACTTAATTCCGGTATTCCTTACGTCATCAGACAGAAAATGCCACTTGACGGTACTACCACTTTTCACGACGAGGTATACGGCGACATAACCGTTGAAAACGCTACGCTCGATGACCAGATTCTAATAAAAACTGACGGTATGCCAACATATAACTTCGCAAACGTTGTTGATGACCACACTATGGGCATCACTCACGTTGTAAGAGGCAACGAATACCTCTCATCAACCCCAAAATATAACCTCCTGTATAAAGCTTTCGGTTGGGACGTTCCGATTTATATACACTGCTCACCGGTTATGAAGGACCAGACTACAAAGCTCTCTAAACGTAACGGCGATGCTTCCTTTGAAGACCTCCTCGCAAAGGGCTACCTCAAAGACGCCGTTGTCAACTTCATCGCACTCCTTGGCTGGGCTTCTAAGGGTGAACAGGAAATCTTTTCTCTTGAGGAACTTGCTCAGGAATTCGATATCAGCGGAATCTCAAAGTCACCTGCTATCTTCGACCCAATAAAACTCAAGGCTATCAATGCTGAATATATCAGACGTATGTCGGCTGAGGATTTCTGCAAATACATCACCCCTTACATCAAGCAAACCGTTAAACGTGATGATATCGACTTTAAAATGCTCGCATCAGTTTTACAGCCAAGAACCGAACTTTTCACAGACGTTCCGGAACAGGTCGACTTCATTGACGCTCTCCCTGAATACGACACTGCTATGTACTACCACAAGAAAATGAAAACAAATGAGGAAACTTCCCTCGAAGCTCTGAAGGCTGTTCTGCCTGTTCTCGAAAACCTCTCCGACTGGAATGCCGAAAATATCCACGCCGCCCTATTTAAACTCATAGCTGACCTCGGTGTCAAGAACGGCTGGCTGCTCTGGCCGCTAAGAACTGCTATTTCAGGCAAACAGTTCACTCCGGGCGGTGCTGTTGAGCTTTGCGATATACTCGGCAAACAAGACTCTCTCGCAAGAATCAGAAAAGGCATTGAAAAGTTGTCGTAAAACAATTCATTGCAATATGTTCTGTCGGATTTGCTGCTTATGCACTGCCTCTGTGCAGTGTTACCTTAATATTTCGCTGTATTTTCACTACGCTATCACATTGTGAGAATAAAATTTAGGAAAACACTGAATGTGCTTTGTATTTTTTCTTATCGATGCAGCAGCTAACTCGTGAATATTTTATGCTCAGAATAAAAGTCAAAAGCTTAGGAAAGAAAAACGTAGTAATACTTGCATATTGTAATTTTTTCTGACGACAGATTTTGGCTTTCAGGCAAGCATAAAATTCAAAAGTTAGTTGTAACATCAACATATTAAGCTGCTGCTGAAATACCACAATGCAAAAAAATTACAACAGCAGCAAATTTCTCTGATTTTAAGGAGGTCTAATAAATGGTTGAGGTCAAAAACCTTACTAAGCACTACGGCGACAAAAAAGCTGTGGACAATATCAGCTTTAAAGTCGAAAAGGGCGAAATCCTTGGATTTCTTGGCCCTAATGGTGCAGGAAAATCTACCACTATGAATATGCTTACCGGATATATCTCGTCAACATCAGGTCAGGTTCTGATAAACGGTACGGATATCCTCGAAGAACCTAACAAGGCTAAGGCAAATATCGGATATCTTCCCGAAATTCCGCCTCTCTACGTCGATATGACTGTTATGGAATACCTGAACTTTATGTTCGACCTGAAAAAATGCAAGCTTCCAAGAAAGTCTCACCTTAAAGACATCTGCGGTCTTTGCAAAATTACCGACGTCTCAGAACGTATCATCAAAAACCTCTCAAAAGGTTACAGACAACGTGTGGGACTCGCTCAGGCTCTTATCGGCAACCCTCCGGTACTCATTCTCGACGAACCGACTGTCGGCCTCGACCCTCAGCAAATCATTGAGATACGCACACTCATTAAAAAACTCGGCAAAAGCCACACCGTTATCCTGTCATCTCATATTCTGCCGGAAATTCAGGCGGTATGCGACAGAATCGTTATCATAAACAAGGGTGTCATCGCAGCCGACGGTACCGCCGAAGAAATCGCAAAGAACCTTACCAACGAACATAAAATGGTCGCAAGAATCGAAGGCTCATCAAAAACTGCCGAAGACAAAACCGACATCATCAATGCTATCAAAAATATCAGCGGTATAAAGTATATCCGTGCCGATATGGAACGTGAAAAAGGTGTTTTCGATTACGATATCGAGGCTGAACAGGGTATGGATATCAGACGTGATATCAACAAAATCTGCTTTGAACACGGCTGGAATATCCTTATGCTTCAGCTTTCCGACCTCACACTCGAGGATATCTTCCTAAAAATCACTATGGGCGAGGGTCACAGCGAAAACAGCTCGGATAATAACGAAAAATCCTCCGCTCCAACAACAAATACTGCCACGGAAACTGCTACGCCTGATAAAACTGATGAAAAGGTCAGCGATAATACCGCTAAACCCGAAAAAATCAAGGATTCAAAGAAAAATTCCAAAAACAACGGAGGCAAAAAATAATGGGCGCTATATTCAGACGTGAACTTGGTTCATTCTTTAAATCAAGCATCGCTTATATCTTTTTGGCAGTCTTCTTCCTGTTTTCAGGCTACTTCTTCTGTGCAGGAACTCTGTATTCCTCCACATCAGATATGTCGTCAATGTTTGGTGCACTCTTTCTTGTCATTCTTTTCCTCATTCCGATACTTACTATGAAGCTTCTTAGTGAGGAGAAAAAACAAAAAACCGACCAGGGTATTCTCACTGCTCCTGTAGGACTGTGGTCAATAGTCCTCGGAAAATACCTTGCTGCACTTACTCTTTATATCATCGGCATAAGCATAACACTTGTCTACGCACTTATCCTTAGCTACTTCGGAACCGTTGTGTGGTCGTCCGTACTTGCAAATTACCTTGCACTCATTCTTCTCGGTTCGGCTTTCATTTCAATCGGCGTTTTCATCTCATCACTGACAGAAAACCAGATGTCCTCAGCTATCGTAAGCTTCGTAGCCCTTATGCTCCTCTATATGATTGACTCCATCGCAAACCTCTTTTCAGTTCACATTATAAAGAACATTCTTGTTTCACTTTCATTCTATACAAGATACCTTGAATTTACAAGCGGTATATTCAATCTTTCAAGTGTAGTATTCTACATCAGCGTTGCGTTCCTCTTTAACTTCTTCACGGTAAGAGTTTTAGAGAAAAAACGCTGGAGCTGAGTTTTCTTCGGAAAGGAAGGTAATCTGTATAATGAAAAATAATGCCAAATTTATGAAAAAACTTAAATACGGCTCTATGGCTGCCGTTATAACAGCTATTGTTATAGCTATTGTTATCGTTCTGAATATCGTTATGTCGTCACTTATGAAACGTTACCCTATAAAGTTCGACCTGACATCAGATAACAGATACGAACTTTGCAGCGAAAGCAAGACCGTTCTTAAAAATATGAAGTCGGACGTCGAAATCGCTGTTATGTACCCTGAAGAAACTCTCAAGCAAATGAACTACTACAATATGATTCCTGCTATCCTTGAAAAATATCAGGTTTACGCAAACCAGGGCAAGGGAAATGTTGATATCAAATACTACGATATAACAAAAGACCCTGATGTAGTTTCAAAATACAGCAAAAACTACAACGGTACTATAACACAAGGCTCAGTCGTTGTAAGCTGCGGCGACAAGGTAAAGGTTGCCAATATTAAAAGCTTCTTTACTCAGGACTCAAGCTCACAAAATCAGACTCAGTCTTCTTCTCAAGAGCAGAAACTCCTTTTTGTCGGTGAAAGTACTATAACTTCCGACATTATGTCAGTTACTGACGCAAATCCACTCAAAGCCGGCGTTCTTGCATATCTTAACGGCGACGGTTCAACCAGCCAGGAAAGCTCATCAAGCCAGGACAGCTCAAGCCAGACGATATTCAGCGATATGGCTGCTTACCCGGTATCTCAGCTTTACAGCCTTCTTGACTCAAACGGCTATACCTGCTCAGAAGTTACTATTCTTAAAGACAAATTAAGTGCAGATGACTACGACCTGCTCGTTATTCCTGCTCCGGAAAGCGACTTCACTCCGGACGTAATCTCAAAACTTGAAGACTTTCTCTACAACGGCGGCAAGTATGGCAGAAATATCCTGTACATTCCAAGCCCTACAGCAAAAAATCTGCCGAATATCCAAGGTTTGCTCGCTAAATGGAGCATTCAGGTCGAAGACTCATACGTTCTTGACGATGACAGCAGCATTTCTGCTTCACTTCAGGCTCTCAGCGGTCAGTCAACTATGGCTCCTACCGCTACTATCTCCAACACAGATGCTGTAGGTGAGCTTCCTAATGCTTCACTTCCTATCGCTGTTCCTTACTCAAGAGCTATTACTCTTCTTTCCAAAAACAGCGACGTTACAGCTTCAGCTATTTTACAGTCAAGCAAAACCTCATACCAGCGTCCTCTCGACAGCGGCGAGAATTTCAAGTCCTCAGACGCAAAGAAAGACGTCAACAACCTCGTTACTATCTCAACCCGTAAGGTTCAGCTTGACAATACCTCAACTGCTACAAGCAGTATCCTCGTTTTCGGTTCTCTCTTTATCGCCGACCCGTCCGTTATGGGCAACACAAGTGCTTATAACAACGCAAACTTCGTCCTTAATACGGTAAATAAAATGACAGGCAAGGAAAACAGTGTCGTTATTCCTCAGAAAAACCTCGAGCAACACGTTATTACCGTCAGCAAAAGTCAGCTCGGTGCTTTAAGAGCCGCTGTTGTCTACATCATTCCTGCTTTCGTCGTTGTATGCGGTCTTGTCGTATTTGTAAGGAGAAAGAACAAATGAACAAGAAAGTTAAAGGCATTATCGGGCTCGGTGCTGTTCTTGCAGTACTGGGCGGCGGTCTTGCCTATCTGAAAAACACCGAGCCTGCCGACGACAAATCATCAAGCTCATCTTCCTCTGTCGCCGAATCGGGTGCAGGCATTCAGCTTATCCGCAAAGATACCAACACAGTAAAACAAATCGATATCTCAAACTCTCAAAGCACTTTTACTGTACTTCGCACAGCTAAAGCAAAAAGTGACAAGGAAAATCCTACGTTCACCATCAAGGGCTACGAAAATATCCCTCTGGTAAACACTACTATCTACACTCTTGCCAATAACGTCTCTGAGCTTGACTCTCTCTCTGTTGTTACAGATTCCCCGGATGACCTATCAAAATACGGTCTCGACAAGCCAGAAGTAACCGCTACATTCTATTACGACTCCGGCGACCCCATTACTATCTATATCGGCAATATCTCACCGGTCAGCACTGCCACTTACTTTATGATGAAAGGCAGCAACACCGTATATACAGTCTCTACTTCGTCCCTTTCAAACTACAGAGACAGCATTTCTGCCTACGTTTCAAAAACTATTGTCGAAAAGCCCGCCGATGACGATATGCCAGTTGTCAAAAATCTCAGTATACACCGCCAAGACCTCGACTACGACATCAAGCTTCAGTATGACGAACGCTCTAAGAATGACAAGTATAAGGGCGGTACGGCTTCTACTCACGTTATGACGGAGCCTATCTACTGCTACCTGAGCCTCGAACGCTCAACCTCTGCTGTAACAGGAATCTTTGGTCTTACCGCCTCAGACTTCTACAAGATTTTGCCTGACGAAAGCGATATCGCTGAGGCAGGGCTTACCTCACCTTTCTGCACGGTCACTACCGAATGCGATAACGGTAAAACCTACAAACTCCTGCTTAGCGAACCTTTTACCGACGACGACGGCGTAAAATGCTACTACGCTATGCTCGACGGCGGCAACATAATCTACATCGTTTCAGCAGACAAAGCTGTCTGGGGTACAATTAAACCAATTGATATCGCTTCAAGCAACATCTTTGGCTCAACTATCTGGGACATCCGTCAGATGGTTATAAGCGGCAAAGATATCAAAACCGATACGTTCGATGGCAACGGCTCATCAGCCGATGACTACAAGGTCACTAAAAACGGCAAGTCTCTCGATACCGAACGCTTCCGTCTTTTCTACGCTTTCCTGCTGTCAACCTCCGCTGACGACCTCGCAATCGGAAAAACTGTCCCTGCTGATGCAAAGCCTCTTGTCTCGGTAAGCATCAAGGATACTTACATGGATAAACCTCAGGAAATCTCTTTCTATGAGGACGGCTCTCTATCCTGCATCATCACTGTTGACGGTCAGGCTCGCTTTATATGCAGCCGCTCATACGTTGACACCCTCATCGGAAATATCGCCAAAATAGATACCGGTGAAAATTACGTCACTACTTGGAAATAATATTTTATCAGCTTATTTGCTTCAACAGTAAAATGAACTCAACTGTGCGTGCTGCCTTAAACAATGTTTAAGCCTTGTACACATATTGCAAAACCGTATCTTTAGATGTGCCCTTTTGTCAGATGCACTCAGAATTCTTGACATACTTGCCGTATGTCAAGAATTTTTGATAAAAGATGACCGAATAGCAAGATGTGCGCAAAGTCGCAAGACCTGACTTGTGCATTGTCGCCTTTTAAACCGCACGGTGAAACGATTAGGGAGGATTTGAATATGGATCAGAAATTTTACACTTACAGAGGTTACCCTCTCGTCAGAAAAAAAGATACTATTTACTACGGATATATGTCAGACCCATTCGTCGTTATGATGCAGATTATGTCGGTCAAAAAAACCGAAAACGGTGATATCGCCGATAAAATCAAGGTATACCAGATGTCAACCGACCCATCTGTTGACCCTATTAAGGCTTTCGTTAAAAATACCGAAAGAGATAGCCTTTACGACGCTCTCGACCTCGCTGCCGCTTGGCTCCAAAGAGCCTGAGTTTCTATCAACATCACATAAAATTACCGCCGCTGTCAGAATATGCTGACTGCGGCGGTTTTTATTGAAAAATAATTATATTTCCTTGAAATAATAAATATAATGTGTTATAATCAAAACAGGACATCTTTAAAAAGAGATTTTTAACAATGCCATGTAATAATCAAAATTTTAACCCGATAGGAGGATTCCACTTGGATACCTTTGAAGCAGTACAATATAAATGCCCAAACTGCGATGCAGAACTTAACTTTAAACCGGATACTCAGGACTTCGCCTGCGATTACTGCGACAGCCACTTCACTGAAGCCGAAATTAAACAGATTTGCGCCGAAAACGAACAGATGAAACTCGACAAAAATGTTGTTGAGGAAAAATCTAAATTCGAGGAAAATACCTGCCTCTACCACTGCGCAAGCTGCGGTGCCGAAATTATGTGCGAGGAAACCTCGTCAGCTCTGTTTTGCTATTACTGCCACGAACCTATTATACTTTCCGGCAGACTCTCAGGCGACTATAAACCGGATAAAGTCATAGGCTTCTCGGTCTCACACGACAAGGCTATTGATGACTTCAAAAAATGGTGCGGAAAAAGATTGTTCTGTCCAAAAGACTTCAAGCAGAAACAACAACTCGAAAAAATGACCGGTCTCTATGTTCCATTCTGGGTCGTTGACTGCAACATCGATGCTCATTATGAGGGACTCGCCAAAAAAGTCCGCTCATGGTCTTCCGGCAATTACAACTACACTGAAACAAAAGAATATAACGTCGTAAGGTCAGGTTCTATTGTACTTGAGGGTCTGCCCGCCGACGGCTCACGCAAAATCGAGGACGCTCTGATGGAGGCTATCGAACCTTTTGACTACACTAAGTCAAAAGACTTCTCTATGTCATACCTCAGCGGATTTTTCGCCGATAAATATGACGTCGACAAACAGGGCATCTTCCCACGAATCAAACAAAGAGCCACAAATGCCTCACAAGCTATCATAAAAAAATCACTCAGTCAATACTCTTACACTTCCCCTTCGTCGGAATACTATAACTTCAAAAAAACAAACTGGCAATATATGCTTCTGCCTGTTTGGTTTATGACTTACAAACACGGCGGAAAAATGTACGAATTTGCCCTGAACGGTCAGACAGGTAAAATTGCCGGTACACCCCCGCTTGATTCAACTAAACTTGCTCTTTTCAGCAGTGCAGTCGGCGTTTGTGCAGCACTTCTTACATTTTTCGGCTGTTACTTATTTCTGTGATAAATCAGGAGCTTTATTATGTCAAAATATATTTCAAGAATATCAATTATCTTTATTGCAATTATATTGTCGCTAAGCTGTATGATTCTCCCTGCGTCCGCCGCATCTGTCAATAAGCACATTTCAAACTCGGACGATATCAGCAAAACCAAAAATTTCGCCAACTGTCAGGTCTATGACGAAAAAGGACTTTTCACTGACGACGAGCTTAAACAACTAAATAAACTCGTGTACGATACCGCTAAAGATATAAATATGTACTTCGCAATCTACCTTAGCTCCGAGGCACGTTCTGACGATGATACTCAAAACTTCGCCGATACCCACTATGAAGACCTTTTCAACATGGATACAAACGGTCTGATATATTATATGGATTTGTCCGGACAGACCAGTCCTTATGACTATATCTCAACAAGCGGTCGTGCAATGCTTGTTTATCCCAATGAGCGTGACGCCGGCTCTGATAACGTTATCGACAAGATGCTTGGCAGAATTTTCATGGACCTGCCTGCTTCCGGTGAGGAAATTACTGCCTCAAAAATTTATAAAGGCATAGAAACTATTTGCAGTCAAGTTGAAACATACAATGAGCAAAGCCGTGAAGATAGTATATACGCTCATGACCCATACAAGAATACATATATCTACGAAAAAAATAATGAGACTATTATTTCATCTACGAAACCGCTTATGTCTGCCAGAAAATATATTATGCCTGGACTTGGCGTTGGCATTATTGCGTTTCTCATCACGTTCTTTTCAATAAAGCAATCCTATAAATTCAAGTCATCATGTTCACCTATGGCATACGTTGACAAAGGAAATACAGGGCTTAGCGTATGCAAAGACGATTTCCTGCGTGAACACGTTACAAAGGTAAGAATTCAATCATCATCAGGTGGCGGCTCTCACGGCGGTGGCGGTGGTGGTGGCGGCTCACACGGTGGCGGCGGCGGTCACAGATAAACTTAATAAAATTTTGACGGCTTCAGGAAAATTTCCAAGCCGTCATTTTCTTTTATACGGTCGCCTTTCGTCGGTAAGTCCGAGAAGATAGTCTATGCTCGTATCGTAAAACTTTGCAAGTTTAACAAGTGTTTCCGCATTCAGTGAAATAACACCATTTTCATATTGTGAATAGGTATTCTGCGATACATTCAGATATTCCGCAAGCTCACGCTGCTTTATGTCTTTATCTTCACGGAGGTTTTTTATTCGTTCAAATTTCATTTTTTTCACCCATGTACAGTATGACATATCTGGAATCAAGATATTGACTTTTATCTGTATTTCAGATATAATATACACATAATTATAAGGAAGTGAAATTATGACCGATTATAAATCTCTTTACTACGCATTATTCAACGAGATAACAGATGTTATTTCAAAGTATGAAGAACTTTCAGGAGCATATGCTGATAACGAACAGTTTGTTACTGATTTACAGGAGCTTCAGCAGCGAGCCGAAACAAGGTTCGTTGAACAGTAAAAAAAACTGCTGTGGAGATTACTCACCACAGCAGTTTTTGTGTCAGCCCATAACGACTGTAATATTATTTGAAGCTGAAAGAAGCTTTGCAGGAACGTAAGCTGAATCAAGCTTTTTGCCGTTCAGAACGACTTCCTTTACGCCACTCTGTACATGAGCGGAATTATCAACATTGATACAAAGCTTTTTACCTCTGAATATTTTTTCCATTTTGAAGCCGTCCCATTCAGACGGAACAGATGGTGAAATCGTAATGCCATCAGCATCGGGTCTGATACCACAGATACCCTCAACGCAGCCTACCATTACTGTTGAAGCCGTACCTGTAAGCCAGTGGACGTGTGAACGTCCCTCATAAGGTGAGGCTTTGCTTTCAGTGAACTGACCGTGAACGTAAGGTTCCATAACTCTTATTTCAGCCTTATCGTTCATAGCGGCAGGAGCGCTCTCCATAAAGTATTCAAATGCACGGTTTCCGTGACCGAGCAAGGATTCCGCAAGAATAAGCCAGCCCTGAGACTGTGAGAAAATACCGCCGTTTTCCTTTGTATCTGCATTGAACACCTGCATTAAAGCACCGTCAAAGTAATGCTCTCTGTACGGAGGTTCAAGAAGCTTTGCACCATAAGGTGTATTGAGGATATTATGGACACTATTCATAGCTGTATCAGCCTGTTTTCCGTTGGCAAATCCGGAAATAACGCTCCAGCTCTGAGGATTGAGCCACATATTTGCTTCGGGGTCATTTTTCGCACCGACAATTACGCCGTTATCACGGATACCTCTTATAAATCTGTCCTCGTCCCAGCATTTTTCAAGTGCCTGAGCAAGCTGAGGCTGAACCTTATTAATATAAGAAACGTATTCGGAATCATTTTTGGATTCTGCCATATCCTTGATGACGCTCATAGCGTAGTAGAGCTGAAAAGCGACAAAGGTTGACTCACCATTCTTGCCAAGTCTCAGACAGTCGTTCCAGTCAGCGTGAAGACCGGCAGGCATTTTGTGGCTTCCGAGTCTTTCCATTGAGAAGTTTATAGCACGTTTGAGGTGATTGTAAACCGAGTCCTCACCGCCGTTTGCGTAGACGATAACCTCATCGAGGAACTCTTTGTTACCGCTTTCGCCGATATACTTGACGATAGTCGGGAAAAGCCAGAGTGCATCGTCGGCACGGTAAGACGGGTGACCTGTTTCCTTGACATAAGATTCATCATCAGGAGTATTTTCATGACCTGCATTGTGATTGAACTTAACAAGTGGCAGACCGCCGCCGTTGTCGACCTGAGCCGAAAGCATAAAGCGGATTTTTTCGAGAGCCATTTCAGGAGCAAGATGAATGATACCCTGAATATCCTGAACAGTGTCCCTGTAACCGTAACCGTTTCTGAGTCCGCAGTAAATAAACGAAGCGGCTCTTGACCATATAAATGTTATGAAACACTGATAAGCGTTCCAGACGTTAATCATATTGTTAAACTCATCTGACGGAGTTTCGACCTTAAAGTTTTCGAGTTTTGAGTGCCAGAAATTTTTAAGCTGAGCGATTTCGGCATCTACCTTACCTGCTGACTTATACTGATTCAGAATAGCATCGGCTTCACAGTTATTTTTTCTGCCGAGTATAAAAATAAGTTCACGGGTTTCGCCCGGAGCGAGAACGAGGTCTGACTGCAAAGCACCGCATGAATTCTCGTTGTAGTTCATAACGTTGTCGCACTTGCCTCTTTCGACGGCAATAGGGTTTGAGAAAGTTCTGTAGCGACCGATAAAGTTTTCAAAGCTGCCGTTGTATGCAGAAATATCGCTGCCAACCATACCGAAGAAACGTTCCATATTATTTGAGCCTGTAGAATCCTTACCGCTATGCTCGTTGATATGCTGAAGGATTTTATTCTGCTCAAAGCTTGTACGGGAGATAAAGAGCGTGTACTGAAGATTAATCTGATCTTGTTCGTAATTAGGCTCGTTTGTAAACTCAACGAAGCCGAAAGTGGAAAGATTTCTTGATTTTGAGTCTGTGTTGGTAATTTTTGTACGCCATACCTCATAAGTCTGACCGTATGGTACATAGTAAGTGGTTTCGGACTTAATCTTCTCATATTCCGAGGTAATCACGGTGTAAGCCGTACCGTGACGGCACTCACTTTTGAACTTATCGAGCGGCTTGCCTACAGGCTGCCATGAAGCCGACCAATAGTCCGAAGTATCGTTGTCTCTTATATAGATATATCTTCCCGGCAGAGCCATTTCAGAGTTAAAGCGGAAACGTGAGATACGACCGTTTGCACCTGACTTAACGAAGCTGTATCCTGCTGCATTATTGGAAATAATTGCGCCGTATTCAGGGTCACCGAGGTAATTTGCCCAAGGTGCCGGTGTATCAGGTCTTGTGATGACATATTCCTTATTTTTGAGGTCAAAGAATCCGTATTTCATAATAATTCTCCTTTGTAGTAAAATCTTATACATTGGGCATCTGTAAAAACCTATTTGATAAAGAAAAAACTGTACGGGAAATAAGGAGTGCCGTCCCTGACCGCAAATAAGCGTAGGTCAGGAACTTTTGTGGCACAGCAAGTAAAGTCACCTTAGCGGCAACAGCTTGCGCTTTCCTTAAAGCCGTACAGTTTTATGCTGCAAAATATTAAAGTCAGCCCATAACGACTTCAACGGAGTGTTCATTGCCATCGCCAAAGACAGGAAGAACATTGCCGTCGATAGCCTTGCCGTCAACAGTAACACTCTTTATACCCTTGCAAACGTGATCAGGGTTCTTGAAAGTGATGTTGAATGTATCGCCTCTGAACTTTCTTGTAGCTGTAAAGCCGTCCCATTCGTGAGGGATAGACGGGTCAACTTTAAGACCGTCCCAATCAGGGATAATACCGAGGATATACTGAGAAACGGCAACGAAGTTCCATGCTGCAGTACCTGTGAGCCATGAGTTCTTAGCCTCACCGTGTCTCTTAGCGTCCTTACCGGCAATCATCTGAGCGTAAACGTAAGGTTCGGTTCTATGAAGCTCTGAGTACTTAGCCTCACGGTAAGCCGGAGCAATTTTTGAGTAATATTCAAAAGCCTTGTCGCCGTGGCCGACGAAAGCTTCTGCACAGATTATCCATGCATTGTTGTGGCAGAATATACCAGCATTTTCCTTATAACCGCCCGGATAGGTTGAGATTTCGCCGTACTCGATGTAGTACTTTGTGAAAGCAGGGTTGTTAAGAACGAGACCGTGTTCGGAGTTAAGGTACTTATCAACGCTTGCGAGAGCCTTGATATCTGCACCTGATTCCTTGCCAACGCCCGACATAACAGCGAAGCCCTGAGGTTCGATAAAGATTTTGCCTTCAGTGCATTCTTTTGAGCCCATTTTTCTGCCGAAGTCATCATAAGCTCTTATGAACCAGTCGCCGTCGAAGCCGAAGTCCATAATTTTCTTTTTCATACTGTCGATTTCAGCCTGAGCCTTATCAGCTTCAGCGTTGTCGCCGAGTCTTCTGCAAAGCTCAACGTAGTTAGGGCCTGAGTAAGTAAACAGGGCTGCAACGAAAATAGATTCAGCAACCTTGCTGTACTTGTCATCGCCGTACTTAGGCGAGGTTGAAGTCTGGAAAGATTCACCCGGTTCGCTTGAGAAGCAGCTGAGGTTGATGCAGTCATTCCAGTCAGCACGCATAGCCAATGGCAGTCCGTGAGGGCCAACATTCTGGCAGACGTGGTAGAAGCTCTGTTTAAGGTGGTGCATCATAGACTGAGCCTTGCTTGCGTCGTTATCGTAAGGAACCTTTTCATTGAGAATTGAATAGTCGCCTGTTTCCTTGATATAAGCAGCAACAGAGAGTATCATCCACAGTGGGTCATCTGAGAAATCGCCGCCGACTTCATCGTTACCTTTTTTGGTAAGAGGCTGGTACTGGTGGTAGCAGCCGCCGTCCTCGAACTGAGTTGAAGCGAGGTCGATAAGACGTTCTCTTGCTCTGTCCGGAATCTGGTGGAGGAAGCCGAGCAAGTCCTGATTTGAGTCACGGAAGCCCATACCACGACCTATACCGCTTTCAAAGTATGAAGCCGAGCGTGACATATTGAAAGTGACCATACACTGGTACTGGTTCCAGATGTTGACCATTCTGTTCATTTTTTCTTCAGGAGTATTTACAGTATATTTAGAGAGAAGCTCGTCCCACATTTTCTTATTTTCGGCAAGAGCAGCGTCAACCTTTTCGGAGGTATTGAACTGTTCAATCATCTGATAAGCCTTTGACTTATTCATAGAACCGTCAGCGTTGAACTTCTGGTCAACAGGGTTTTCAACGTAACCGAGAATGAAAACGAAGTCTTTGGACTCACCCGGCTGAAGGGTAATGTCAACTGAGTGTGAAGCGATAGGCGACCAGCCGTCGGCTTCAGTGTTAGTTGAAGCACCGTTCATAACAGCCTGAGGGTTTTCGAAGCCGTTGTAGAGACCGAGGAAAGCCTCTCTGTCGGCATCAAAGCCTGCAATATCGGTATTAACGGTATAGAAAGCGAAGTGGTTACGTCTTTCCTTATATTCGGTTTTATGGAAGAGAGTAGAGCCTTCGACCTCTACCTCACCAGTATTAAAGTTTCTCTGGAAGTTTGTGGAGTCGTCCTGAGCGTTCCAGAGGCACCATTCGATGAAAGAGAAGAGTTTAAATTTCTTCTGAGTAAGACCTGAGTTAGTGAGGGTCATTTTCTGGATTTCGCCGTTATAATTCTGTGGAACGAAGAAAGTGACTTCAGCGGTGAGGTCATTTTTCTTACCTTTGATAATAGTGTAGCCCATACCGTGACGGCACTCATACTCATCGAGTTCAGTCTTAACCGGAGACCAGCCAGGACACCATACAGTACCGTTATCGTTTATATAGAAATAGCGGCCGCCCATATCGACAGGAACGTTATTATAGCGATAACGGGTAATTCTTCTGAGGCGAGCGTCCTTGTAGAAGTGATAGCCGCCTGCGGTATTTGAGATGAGGGAGAAAAATGCCTGAGTACCGAGGTAATTAATCCAAGGGTACGGAGTTTTAGGGGAGTTGATGACATATTCCTTGCGAACGTCATCGAAATTACCGAATTTCTTCATAAAAAGGCTCCTTAAATAGAATTTTCTGAATAGCGGAAATCCGCATCTGAAACATTATAACATATTTGTAAAAAAATTACAATAGATTTGCCGAAAAAACAGCTAAAAGAGTAGAATCCGAGTTATCTTTTCAGACGACGGAGAAGAAACGCTGATGAGCCTCAAAAGATTCGGCAGGTTTTATCTCACGGTAGCCTGTTGTAGATGCAGGCATATGGAGGTTAGGGGCATCTATCATAGCAGTCATAGGTTCAGGACAGAAGTAGCCGTTAAAGCCACGGTCGTTCCAGATAATCCAGAATTTATACTCATCGGAGACTTCGTAGCAGAGTTTTTTGCCATTGGAAATATCCTCGGCAATAATGCCGTGAAAGTCCTCGTGATTAAGTCTTGTTTTTTCGCCGAAGTACATATCATTGGAAATATCCTGTAAAACAGGGCATTTGTTGCCTGTTTTGTATTCAAGGTCGTACATAATCGGTGAGCGCAGGCGACCAGTTGGGAGGCATCTGCTGTTAAGCTCACATTTTCTGCCTATCGGGACAGTAAGTCTGATATCGCTTTCCTTGCCGCCGTCAACGAAAGGAGAATTAATTGTTGTGTGTGTAGCGAGTGACATCGGCATCATTTTGTCGGAGAGGTTAGTAAATTTGACAGCATATTCGAGTCCGCATTCGGAGAGAGTGAAAGTAAATTCTGCTAAGAATTTAACCGGCAGGAACTTAAAGAACTCGTCATTTTCGTCGTACAGGTACTTAGTTTTGACCCATGCGCAGTTTTCGTCGAAGCTGTGTTCAACGAGCTTATGGACACGTTTGTGCAGAAAGCCGTGGATATGGTTATTAAACGGAGCTTTTTCGTTTACCGGAAGATGGTACATAGCATCTGATGCTTTGAGAACACCATCGGCAAATCGGTTAGGCAGGTACAGTGTTGGCAGACCCCATACTTCGGGTGAATTTTTGATATCGTCAGCAGTGTTTGAGTCCTTGAAGCGGAAAAATTCGATACCGTTCTTATCGTCTCTGAGTCGTATGACATTAGAGCCTGCCTCATAGGCGACGAGAGCGCAGTAGCCGGCAGATTTTAGCTGAACGCAGCTCATACCGTTAAAATCGAGCAATTGTGTAGAGTTCATGGGAAATCAACCTCATTTCTTTAAATAATATAATATAGTGAAGCAAGATACTGATTATCAGTCATTGGTTCTGTCATTGATATCGACGTAATCTGAAAGCGGAGCGACAGCCTTGTAAGCGGGTCTTATAATTTTGTTGGAGTTTACAAGCTCCTCAATTCTGTGTGCAGACCAGCCGGCGATTCGGGATATAGCGAAAATCGGGGTATACAGCTCATAAGGCAGACCAAGCATTCTGTAAACGAAACCGCTGTAGAAATCCACATTTGCGCATACACCCTTATAGATGCGGCGTTCCTCTGAAATAATTTGTGTAGCGAGGCTTTCGACCTTGCTATAGAGTTTAAATTCTTCCTCCATACCTTTTTCGACTGAAAGTTTTTCGACAAAAGACTTAAATACCTTAGCTCTCGGGTCAGAAATCGAGTAGACAGCATGACCCATACCGTATATAAGACCTGCCTTATCGAAAGCTTCCTTGTGGAGGAGTTTACGCAGATAGATGCTGATAGCCTCGTCATCGGACCAGTCCGTGATATTTTTCTTGAGGTCATCGAACATCATAACGACCTTGATGTTTGCACCGCCGTGCTTAGGGCCTTTCAGCGAACCGAGGGCAGCAGCGACAGCGGAATAGGTATCCGTACCCGAAGAAGAAACGACATGAACAGTGAAAGATGAGTTGTTACCGCCGCCGTGTTCAGCGTGAAGAACCAGAGCGAGGTCAAGAATGCGTGCTTCAAGCTCGGTGTAGGTTCTATCGGGGCGGAGCATATATAGGATATTTTCGGCAGTTGAAAGTTCCGGCAGAGGTTTATGAATGTAAAGGCTTTCGCCGTTTTTGTAATAATTGAATGCCTGATAGCCATAGACTGCAATAACGGGGAAAATAGTTATAAGTTCTATGCACTGTCGAAGAACGTTTGGAATACTTATATTATCGGCGGCATCGTCGTATGAATAGAGTGCGAGAACGCATTTAGCCATCATATTCATCATATTGTCGCTTGGGGACTTCATAATTACGTCACGGGTAAATGTAGTTGGAAGTCGGCGGAAGTCTGCAAGAAGGCCTTTAAATTCGCAAAGTTCGTTCATAGTCGGCATTTTACCGAAGAGGAGGATATATACAGTTTCCTCAAAGCCGAAGCGTTTGCCCTTAATGAAGCCGTCGACTATATTCTCGACGTCGATGCCTCTGTAGTAAAGCTTTCCATCACAAGGGACATTAACGCCGTCAATACATTCGGAAGATTTTATTGTGCTGATATTAGTGAGACCTGCAACAACGCCGTTGCCGTTAATATCTCTTAGGCCACGTTTTACGTCATATTTCTGATATAAATCTGTATCAATGACATAGCTTGAGCGACTTTTTTCTGCAAGGTTTTCAATAAGCGGAGTAATTTCAGTGAATCCGTAATCTGACATATTCTTCATTCCTTCCAAAGTAGAAAATTCCAAAGCATTGGTACAAAGTGACGAAGTGACAAATTGGTACATTTAAAGACTTCTTTTGAGAAAAAGCCGCTATGCACGGCATCTGCTGTGTAAACCTCCATCATAGTTCGACAGCACGCTTTCGTGAAGTTTCCTTGCAGCTGCCACACCTATCTGATTTTTCCTTAATCAAACGAGTTTTCGGAGGTATCCAAAAGATTAAAAAAATTTATCCCATCATAATATTATAACTTTTATTATAAAACACTTTTAAGCTTTTGTCAAGATGATTTTTATTTTTACGTCGCAATAAAAAAACAAACACAATGCGGTAAGTTGTAGAAGATGTACAAAAAATGCAATATAAGTTTGTAAAAATCAACAACTGCGGCATTGACAACAAGTGAAAGCGGTGATATAATATACTTCACAGACTGTTAGACAGCTAACTTTATTACGGAGGTGACACTTTGAACAAAAAAGAAGAAATCCTTGCTGAACACCGCAACATTGTTAATCTTGTAAAAAGACTGATTTTCAATTCCCACTGTGCACACGTTGAAGATAAGCTCACCCCCGCCAATGGTCAGATAATCGGCTACCTGTACCACAATCAGAACAGGGATATCTTTCAGAAAAATATTGAGGAGGAATTTTCTATCCGCCGCTCAACCGTCTCAAAAACACTTCGCCTTATGGAAGAAAAAGACTACATAAGACGTGAATCAGTTGACGGTGACGCAAGACTCAGAAAAATATCCCTTACCCCAAAAGCCTTGCGTATTGCAGACTTTATCGAGTCAGATATGCAGAAACTTCAGGATATCGCTTTCAATGGCATATCAGACAGCGACCTCGAGGTTATCTTCAGAGTTGCCGTCAAAGTAAGGGAAAATATCGAAAATGCTCTCGGTTCACATTAAATGCTTCATTCAAAAGTTAGGAGAGATGATTAATGATCAGAATTTTCAGATATCTGAAAAAAAAGGAAGTCGCTTTCATTCTGATAAGCCTTGTATTTATCGTCGGTCAGGTATGGCTCGACCTTAAACTGCCGGACTATATGAAAGACATTACTGTCCTTATCCAAAAGAAAAACACAGAACTTGCAGACGTTTTAAAGCCGGGATTCAAAATGCTCGGCTGTGCTTTCGGAAGTCTCGCACTTTCGTGCATCGTCGGATTTTTCGCCGCAAAGGTTGCCGCAGGTTTTGCAAACCGACTCCGTTCAAAAACGTTCTCAAGCGTTCAGAACTTCTCTATGGAGGAGATAAATAAATTCTCAACCGCAAGCCTCATCACACGTTCAACTAATGATATAACTCAAATACAGATGTTCATCGCAATGGGACTTCAGGTTCTTATAAAAGCTCCTATCCTCGCAGTATGGGCAATTATGAAAATCCTTAACAAGGGCTGGCAATGGACAGCGGCAACAGGCGGTGCTGTCGGAGTTCTTTGTCTTATTATACTCTTTATCCTTATATTTGCCGTTCCTAAATTCAAAATTGTTCAGAACCTCACCGATAACCTCAACCGTGTAACCCGTGAAAACCTCACAGGTATCCGTGTCGTCAGAGCCTACAACGCCGAAAATTACCAGCAGAACAAATTTGAAGATGCCAATCAGAAGCTTACCGCTACAAACCTCTTTGTAAACAGAGTTATGGCTATTATGATGCCCGGTATGTCACTTATTATGAGTGGTCTGTCGCTATCAATCTACTGGATTGGTGCATACATTATCAATAGTGCATCAACTATGCCGGATAAAGGTCAGCGTTTTGCAGATATGGTTGTCTTCTCGTCATACGCCGTACAGGTTGTAATTGCGTTTATGATGATGACAATGATTTTCATTATAGCTCCTCGTGCAGCCGTTTCAGCAAAACGTATCAACGAGGTTCTCGACACAAAATGCAGAATTATCAACGGTTCGAAAACTCAGGGCTTAAATGGCAGCGAGGGCTGCATTGAATTCAGAAACGTAAGTTTTAAGTATCCCGATGCCTCCGACTACACTCTCAGCAACATAAGCTTTACCGCAAAAAAAGGCGAAACCGTTGCATTTATCGGTGCTACCGGAAGCGGCAAGACTACTCTTGTAAACCTTATCCCACGCTTTTATGACGTAACCGAAGGCGATGTTCTTGTTGACGGCGTAAACGTAAGAGAATATGCCAAAGAGTCACTTAACGACCGCATAGGCTATGTTTCACAGAAAGCCGTGCTTTTCAGCGGTACAGTTGCCTCAAACGTTGCTTATGGCGAAAACGGCAAAAATTCATACTCAGAAAATGACGTGAAAAAAGCTGTCGAAATCGCTCAGGGTACGGAATTTGTCGAGAAAATGCCTGACACTTTCAATGCATCAATAGCTCAGGGCGGAAACAACGTCTCAGGAGGTCAGAAACAGCGTATTGCAATCGCAAGAGCCGTTTGCAGAAAACCGGAAATCTATATCTTTGACGACTCATTCTCGGCTCTCGACTACAAAACCGATAAAACACTGCGTGCCGCACTAAAGCGTGAAACTGCCAATACAACGTCCATTATCGTCGCTCAGCGTATCGGCACAATCAAAAATGCCGACAAAATTATCGTTCTCGACGACGGAAAAATTGCAGGCAGTGGTACTCACTCTCAGCTTATGAAAAACTGCGAAATTTACCGTGAAATCGCTCTTTCACAGCTCTCAAAGGAGGAACTCGAAAATGACTAATCAGGAAACTCCACAAAGACACCGCAAACCCCCTATGGGCGGTCCTATGGGCGGACGTCCGGGAATGGGCGGCGAAAAACCGAAAGAGTTCAAAAAAACTTTCGGTAAGCTAATTAAATACTGCGACAAGTATATCCCGATAATCGTTGTTGCTCTGATACTCTCGTTTGCAGGCACTATCCTGTCGCTTATAGGCCCGAATAAGCTCAGCGATATAACCGATATCATAGCAAAAGGCATTATGGGCAATATGAAAATGAACAAAATCGACAGAATCGGTTTCTTTCTCGCAGCAATTTATGGCATAAGCTTTATCTTCACATACATTCAGGGATTTATTATGGCTACGGTTACCCAAAAAATCTCTAAACGCATGAGAAGCGATATTTCGGAAAAAATTAACCGTGTTCCGCTTAATTACTTCAACAAAACAAGCTACGGTGATGTTCTCAGCCGTGTTACAAACGATGTCGACACAATCGGTCAGACACTCAACCAGAGCGTCGGTATGCTTGTAACGGCTGTAACAATGTTTCTCGGCTCACTGCTTATGATGTTCATCACAAACGCAACTATGGCTGTTACTGCCGTTATTACGACAATTCTCGGCTTCGTACTGATGATGCTGATTATGTCACGTTCACAGAAATACTTCCTCAGCCAGCAGAATGAGCTTGGCAAAATCAACGGTCATATCGAGGAAATTTACACAGGTCACAACGTCGTAAACGTCTACAATGGCACAAAAAAAGCTCAGGCTGAATTTGAGGCAATCAATTCCCGTCTCTACAACAGTGCATGGAAATCACAGTTTCTTTCCGGACTTATGATGCCGATTATGGGATTTATCGGAAACTTCGGATACGTTGCCGTTTGCGTTGTCGGCGCACTTCTTGTTATCAACGGTAAAATTACTTTCGGCGTTATCGTTGCTTTCATGATTTATATCAGACTCTTTACCAACCCTCTTTCGCAGATTGCACAGGCTGCAACAAGCTTACAGTCTACTGCTGCTGCTGCAGAACGTGTTTTTGAATTTCTCGGCGAAGATGAGCTTTCAGACGAAAGCCGCAAATCAGCTTCTGTTTCCGAAGTAAAGGGCGATGTTGAATTCAAGAACGTAAAATTCGGCTACACTCCTGAAAAAATCATCATCAACAACTTTTCCGCCCACGCTCATGCAGGTCAGAAAGTCGCAATCGTAGGTCCTACCGGTGCCGGAAAAACAACCCTTGTTAATCTGCTTATGCGTTTCTACGAGCTTGACGGCGGAAATATCCTCATTGACGGCGTTTCAACCACAGATATGTCAAGAAGCAGCGTTCACGACCTGTTTTGCATGGTATTGCAGGACACTTGGCTCTTTGAGGGTACTATAAAGGAAAATATTGTCTACAGCAAACAGAATGTCAGCGACGAGGACGTCGTAAAGGCTTGCAAGGCTGTAGGCATCGACCACTTCATACGCACTCTCCCACACGGCTATGACACGATTCTCAACGACAAAGCTAACCTTTCAGCAGGTCAGAAACAGCTCATAACCATCGCTCGTGCTATGATTGAAAATGCTCCGCTACTCATTCTCGATGAGGCTACAAGCTCTGTCGATACCCGCACCGAGCTTCAGATTCAAAAGGCTATGGACAGTCTTACTGTCGGCAGAACATCGTTTGTTATCGCCCATCGTCTTTCGACTATCAAAAATGCTGACCTCATTCTCGTTATGAAGGACGGCGATATTATCGAAAGCGGCAACCATATTCAACTCCTTGAGCAAAACGGCTTCTATGCCGAGCTTTACAACAGCCAGTTTGAAAAAACTGCCTGATAAAATTTGTATCAGCAAAATTCCTACAGCCTATAAATATTTCGTGTGCAAAAAGAGGACGGTCACTGACCGCCCTCTTTTATTGCGTTTCTTGCCTTAGCCACGATAGTCCTGTCATTTTCGTATGATAGGATATTTGAAGCGTGAACGATGTCAACCCACCTGATATCGGCAATTTCGTCTTCCTGAGGGGCGAAATTGACGTTTTTTGCTTTTGCAAGGAAGTAAACTACTACCTTATTGGTATCCCTGCGAGGAGAATATGTGACAGTTTCCCTGAATGTGGGGTCAATGATAACGTCAACCGACGTTTCTTCCATAATCTCACGTTTAGCAGTTTCCACTTCTGTTTCTCCGTCTTCAACATGACCTTTGGGGAAAGACCAGTGTCCGCTGTTAATATGCTTTACCAGGAGGATTTCTATGTTACCGTGTGATTTACGGTAAACGATAGCACCGCATGATTTTTCATGAAGCATATTGATTCCTTTCCAAGAAACTACTGACGGCAGTCTCCGAAAGCTGCTGTAAAGCAAAACAAGGCATTGCAAGCCGATAATGCTACAACATAAAAGCCTTTTGACCGGCATAATGCACGGCATATTTTGCCTTAATAGCTTCGGGGATTACACGGATATTCAGTGCCTCCCTGATTTTGTAGCAACTATTGCAAACATTATACCATATTTTGTTGAATTTGTCCAGTACCTGCAAAAAACTTATGAAAATCGTATTTCATTTCCCGTAAATTTTTCAAAGTTACATTTAGAGTTTGTGTGTAAAATTTTTAAATGCCCTTGACGAGAAACGGAAAATGTAGTAAAATAGAAGTATATCTACGTTTTGCAGCAAGACGATAAAATTAAAGTACCTATCTGCTACAACCTTACTTTATTTTACCGTACTGCTATAACTATCGGTGTACCCGACATTGAAACGCAGTGATTTTTCAGAAAGGAAGTCCATTTATAATGAAAATAAGTTTTTCAACCCTTGCCTGTCCAAATTTTTCGTGGACGGACATCTACTCTATGGCAAAAGACTTTGGCTTCGATGGTATTGAAATCCGTGGCCTCGGTTCAGACATTTTCTCCGTAAAGGCTCAGCCCTTTACTGAATCACAGCTACCTAAAACGGTTGCAAAGCTTCAAAGCCTCGGACTTGAAATTCCTTGCCTTTCGTCCGGTGCCTGCCTGAAATTCAGTGACTCCTTTGATGACGCTTTCAATGAGGTTACTCAGTATGCTCAGCTCGCTCAGAAAATAAATACACCTTTTATCAGAATCCTTGCTGACCTTGAACCTATGCCCTCCGGTGAAGTTGATGACTCTGTAATCGTTGAGGAGCTTAAAAAACTTGCCGTTATAGGCGAAAAATATAACGTCACTCTGCTTGTTGAAACAAATGGCGTGTACTGTGATACAAAGCGTCTCAAAAATGTCCTTGACAGCGTTTCAAGCCGCAAGGTTGCTGCTCTGTGGGATATGCACCACCCTTACAGATTCGCAGGCGAAACTCCAGCTCAGACAGTTGAAAACCTCGGCGAATATATCAAGTACGTCCACATCAAAGACAGCGTCATGAACGGCGATACTGTCGAATACAAGATGATGGGCGAAGGCGATATGCCTGTTTCCGATATGCTCGCTGCTCTCAACAGCATAAGCTACAACGGCTATATATCTCTCGAATGGGTTAAACGCTGGTCGGATAAGCTTTGCGATGCAGGTGTCGTTGTACCGCATTTCGCAAACTTTATGTCCGGATTTATCACAAAACACCAGTTTCCTCTTCAGGACAACATTGCAGGTACAGGAAAATATGTATGGCCAAAAGAAACCCTCATCGACTGCACTTTTCCTGATGTCCTCGACAGAATGTGTGAGGAATTTCCAAATCAGTACGCTTTCCGCTATACAGAGCTTGACTATACAAGAACTTACCTCGAATTTCGTGACGATGTTGACTGCTTTGCAAGAGCCCTCGTTGCAATGGGCGTAAAAAAAGGCGACCACGTTGCTATCTGGGCTACTAATATCCCTCAGTGGTACATCACATTCTGGGCTACAACAAAAATCGGTGCTGTTCTTGTAACTATGAACACTGCATACAAAATCCATGAGGCTGAATATCTTCTTAAACAGTCGGATACACACACCCTCGTTATGATTGACGGCTACAAGGACTCAGACTATATCGGTATTATTAATGAACTTTGCCCTGAGCTTTCCTCATCAAAGCCAGGTCAGCTCAACTCAAAGAAATTCCCATTCCTCAAAAACATTATAACTACTGATGCAAAACACAACGGCTGTTTTACTTGGAACGAGGCTCTTTCTATGGCTTCCGAAGTTCCTTGCAGCGAAATCGAGAAAATCAGAAAATCTATAAATAAAAACGATGTCTGCAATATGCAGTATACCTCCGGTACTACAGGTTTCCCGAAAGGCGTTATGCTGACTCACTACAACGTTGTCAACAACGGCAAGGCTATCGGCGACTGTATGGATCTTTCAACCGCCGACCGAATGATGATTCAGGTTCCGATGTTCCATTGCTTCGGTATGGTTCTGGCTATGACCGCTTCTATGACTCACGGCGTAACTATGTCACCTATCCCGGCTTTCTCACCAAGAAAAGGTCTTAAATGTATAAATCAGGAGAAAATTACCTGCTTCCACGGCGTTCCGACTATGTTCATCGCTATGCTCGGTCACGAGGACTTCCCGAAAACCGATTTCTCACACATGAGAACAGGTATTATGGCCGGCTCACCATGCCCTATAAAAACTATGCAGGACGTTATAAACAAAATGCATATGAGCGAAATCTGCATAACTTACGGTCAGACTGAGGCTTCCCCTGCTACAACAATGAGCAAGACTACTGATACAATCGAGGCTCGTGTAAATACCGTTGGCGGCCCTATTTTCGGAGTTGAATGCAAAATAGTTGACCCAGAAACCAATCAGGACCTCCCGGACGACACTGACGGCGAATTCGTTGCCCGTGGCTACAACATTATGAAGGGCTACTACAAAATGCCTGAGGCTACTGCTGCTGCTATCGACAGCGACGGCTGGCTGCATACAGGCGACCTCGCAAGACGTACTCCCGACGGATACTTCAAAATCACAGGCCGTATCAAGGATATGATTATCCGTGGCGGCGAAAATATATACCCAAAAGAAATAGAAGATTTCCTCTATACTCACCCAAAGGTTAAGGACGTTCAGGTAATAGGCGTACCAGATAAGGACTACGGCGAGGAAATTATGGCTTGCATCATTCTTCAGGACGGTCAGACCTGCACTGAAGACGACATCAAAAAATATGTCCTCGACCATATGGCAAAACACAAAGTTCCAAGATATGTTGATTTCGTCAATGAATTTCCGATGAACGCAGCAGGAAAAATTCTTAAATACAAAATGCGTGAGACTGCTGTCGAAAAGCTCCATCTCCAGAACGCAAGCAAAATCGTTACCGCTTAGGACTTGTTCTCATAGGTTTTGCGTGTAGATTTCTGAACATAATATTTTTATGCTAAAAATGAGAATGTTGTCCTTTATAAAAGGAGAAGTGCATACTATGGCTACACCACATAACAGTGCCGAATACGGCGATATCGCCGAAACCGTCCTCATGCCCGGCGACCCGCTCAGAGCTGAGTTTATCGCCGAAAATTACCTCGAAAACCCCGTTTGCTATAACAAAGTCCGTGGTATGCTCGGCTTTACAGGAACATACAAAGGCAAAAAAATCTCCGTTCAGGGAAGCGGTATGGGAATGCCTTCAATCGGCATTTATTCCCATGAGCTTTTTAACCTGTACGGAGTCGAAAATATTATCAGAGTTGGCACGGCCGGTGCTATTGCCGACTTTGTAAAGCTTCGTGATGTCGTTATCGCCCAAAGTGCAAGCACTAATTCCAATTACGCTGCACAATACGCTTTGCCCGGTACTTATGCACCAACGGCTTCGTATAAGCTGCTTGCAGAGGCTGTAAGTGCCGCAAAGAAATCAGGAGCTGACTTTCACGTCGGAAATATTCTTTCAAGCGACACCTTCTACGATGACAGCCAAAGTACTGCAAAATGGCAGAAAATGAACGTACTTGCTGTTGAAATGGAGTCCGCTGCACTATATATGAACGCCGCAAGAGCTTCAAAGAACGCACTCTGCATTCTTACCGTCTCGGACTGCCCACTTAAAGGACTTTCAACCTCGGCTCAGGAGCGTCAGACCACGTTCAAAGCAATGATGGAAATTGCACTCGAAACCGCTGTCAATATATAAAAAAACAAATTAACTTAAATTTTTAAGATTATTTTAAGACTGATGAAATATAATAATAATCGGATTAAGGAAACCCTGAAAGTCGTTCGATTAAAGAGTTGCCTTGAGTAATCCCCCCAATTCCCCCTCTGATTTTATTTTATTTTTAAACCGTGTTTGTATTCATGCACGGTTTTTTTATTGCTCAGATTGTGAATAATCAAAATGATTTGCTATAAATTTGATTGCTACACTATACAATAAAATTTCCAAAAATCTTTAATTTTTAAGATTATTTTAAGACAAATGAAATATAATAATAATCGGATTAAGGTAATCCCCCCAATTCCCCCTCTGATTTTATTTTATTTTTAAACCGTGTTTGTATTCATGCACGGTTTTTTTATTGCCATTAGTGTTTTAATTCTGATGACGTACAACACCATACTCATCGTCAAGGCTGAAATACGGACAGTCAAAATTATTGCCTGATACAAAGCGGCACATTTCGTCCTCATCGAGATTTATAAGACAGACATAGCACTCACATTCCTCATCGTAAACGTAGTTGGTACAGCTTTCGCAGTTGGTCTTTTTCATTTTACACCTCTTAATTATGGTATCTCTAAAAATGAGTTTTCAGAGATACAATTATAATTTAAAAAACGGCAGTCCTCTTAAAAAGGACTGCCGCTACTTAATCTGATAATATTATGCTACAGGAAGAGCCTTTACCGAACCTAAAACATACTGCTGAATTGTAACAGCGTCCTGAGCGTTCAAACCGTTTGAGCTTCCCTGAACGTCTGCATTTTTAACTCCCTGAGCGGTAAGCGGATATTTTACGGAATTTATAGCGTAACGTCTTACAGCAACAACATCTGAAATGTCGACTTTGCCATCGCAGTTAGCGTCACCGTAAACAACGCCTGCACCTGAAGTTGTAGGCTGTACTGTAGTAGATTGTGCTGTAGTAGGCTGAGTTGTAGGATTTGGTGAATCTGAAGCAATTTTACCATAAACGATACCTGCACCGACAGTACTCATATAAACAGTACCAAAAGTATTCATATCGCCTACAAGGAAGTTACCATTACCTGTACCGCCATACTGGTAGTCGGAGTTAATGAGAACCCATGTCTTACCTGAATCCTGTGAGCGGTAAACGCCCTCTTTATCGTTTTCAAAAGGCTTGCCCCACATATAAAGTGTATTAACGTCGCCCTTCTTTTCAGGAGCGCCGTAGCCTATTGACTTGCAGTAGAAAACGTTGAGTTTTTCGACATTTTTGCCTGAACCTGTAACGTGATAAGCACCATAGTATCCTGCTCCGACAACGAGGTTATCCTCACCGAGGTAAGCTATTCTGCCGCAGCTGTCGCACTGGTCGTACTTAGCAATCTGAGTACCTGTGAAAGTTTTGCCGTAGTCCGTGCTGACGTAGAGAGTGTAGTTAGCGTCTGAGAGCTCAGCTTCTTTCTTTGAATAGAACCAAGAAGAATTGTAATAAGTAGCGTAAGCGTAAACAACGTTAGGCTTATTAGTTTCAACGAGCATCTGTGTAGTTTTTGAGCCATAATTCGAAGCAATACCTGTGCAAGCAGTCCATGTTGCACCGAAGTCGTCTGAATATTTAACATCGCCGCTGTCTTTTTCGCTCTTGAATATACGGTATTTGCCGTCGCTGATTTCAGTGATAGCAGCCTTACCGCCTGCTGAGCAAGACATTTTAGTCCATGTAGTGCCTGCATCGAGTGAGTAGAAACCTGAAGCTGTGTCGTTCTGATTTTCGGCTACACGAACCATAACCTTAGGATTCTGAGGGCAGTAAGCGATAGCTGAAGTTGAGCCCATATTTGGAACATACTGAACACCCGGCTGGTCAACGTCGGAGTGAATGAAACCGTCGTAGTCGCCGATAGCGGAGTAAGCCTTGCCGCCCGGAACGCTTGTCATATCAAGAGCAACGACTTCCTCGATGCCCTTTGCGTGGAAAGTAGCCTCAGGGTCATCAGTCCAGATTTTGTCCCACTTAAATACGCCGTTACCGGAAGTAACCAAAGCTCTTGTAGGGTCTTTAGGGTCAAGGACGATAGATCCTGACCAGTGGATAGCCTTACCCCTGATCCAGCTGCAGCCGCCGTCATTAAGGTAATCGTAGAGCTGTTCCTGAACCATTTCGCCGGTGTCTTTATTCCACTTATACTCGCCCATTTTACCTGGGTAGATAGTAGTCCATGTAGTACCGCCGTCTTCTGAACGATAGAGCCATTCGCCCCAGCAGGTGCTGTCCTTGCTCCAGCTCTGACTGCTCCATACAGCACAGGTAGTAGCGATAAGTTCGTTTGCGTTATCAGGAGCACTTACGCAAGCACCGAAGCTGTTGTTTACAGGTGAAATGTTAGTAGTTTTGCCTGTTTTCGGGTCGTACTTATAAACGCCGCCGGAGCCGTTTCCGAATGCAAGACCTGCAACGTATGTAATGAGAAGATTTCCATTGCAGTCCTGATTGATTCTTGATGGAAAAACGGTAGTCGGAAGGTCTGCACTGAGGGTTGTGAAGTTATCCGAGCCGACATCTGCAACAGCTACGTTTGCAACGCCTGTTATTGAAGTAGCAACATAAACTTTACCATTATAGATGCGGATAGATGCTACACCGTTCTGAGTATTGTAAGCACCATCGCTTACAGCATTGACCATATGGTCTGTCCATGTAGGCCATTTGATTGAGTTTTTGAAGTAGCCGAGCTTACCGTAGCCGCTTACCTGAGACCATGTTTTGCCGCCGTCCTTAGACATAATGAGAGCGGAATCGCCTGTGCAGACATCGCCGCCACAGTAGATTATATTTGGGTTATCAGGGTCAACAGCGATAGACTCACCGCAATGACGACCGTCGCCGTTACCCATAACCTGAATCATATCAGTAACGTCGACCTCAGAGAAAGTTTTGCCGCCGTCGGTAGTACGCAGAATAGAAGTTTTTGCGTTGCTGAAGTAAGCACAGCCGCAGAGGAAGTAAGCGGTATTGTCGTCTGTAGGGTCAATAGCCATAGCGTCTACGCTGAGCAGACCTCTGTCAGCCTCGGTAATAAAAGCCATAAGCTGGTCCCATGATTGTGTCTGATAGTTATACTTGTAAGCGCCGCCGACGTCTGTGCGGGCATACATAGCACTTTTGCCTGTAACTATGCCTGAAACGAAACCGCCGCCTGAAATCTGAACTGCACCCCAGTTCATAGTATCGGTAGCGGAAGTCGAAGATTCAGCAGCGTCTGCGAAGTCAGCGGATTTGAGAGAGGGAACAAACGAAAATCCTGTAACTGCCAGACAAGCTGCTGTAATAACAGAAACTGCCTTTGATCTGAAATTCATTATCAGCACTCCTTTTAAAAATTTTCCATGTATAAATATTGTAACATATTGCACATAAAAAGTCAATGAGGGTTGCAGATTATTAACATTTTGTTCAAATGAGAAATCATATGAGTTCACATTTTCTCATATCAACAGCAAAGTATATGTATCAGAGACCATTTTTTCTGTATTTGGAAGGAGTTATACCTGTTTCGTGTTTAAACTGGTGCAGAAAATATTCATACGATTCATATCCGCATTTTTCGGCAATTTCGTTGATACGTTCGTCCGTACCCGAAAGCAGTCTTTTGGCAAAAGAGATTTTGCTGTTGATTATGTCGTTTGTAAGGCTGACTCCGAAGCATTTGCAGTAAATTCTCTGAAAGTAGCCTTTGCTGATATATATACCGCCTGTAAGGTTATCCACAGTCCATTTTTCGCCTGGTTGGTGATAAATTTTCTCTCTTATTGCGATAAGCTTGTCGTAGTGGGGAATGTCGTTTGAGTTGCCTGACGTCTTATTGCGATAATTCTCGACCTCGTTTTCTGTCATTGCGAAGAAGATGTCCGGTGTCATATCGTGGCTTATGTAGCTGCATATTGAGCCGATGCTCACCTGAATTTTGTACGGCTTGAACGAAGTGCAGTTATACTGATTTATATATTTTTCAAATCTTCCTACTGATTCGCTCAGGTGACCGTCATCATAGTCGCACATACCTACGGCAGCGAAAGTGGCGTCACTTATTCTTGCACATATTTCGTCACCGTAGAAGCTGCCCTGTAAAGCCGATGCAACGACAGAACGTATGCTGTCGCCCTCTAAGTGACCGAATGTGTCGTTAATACGTCTGATACCGTCGACCTGTGCGATAAATAGAAAGAGCTTGCGGTTTTCAGCAGAAGCCGTGTCAAATTTCTTATGAAAGAGTGCATCAAAACCGTTGGCGTTGTAGATACCCGTGAGAGCGTCACGCATTTGGGCGAGAAATGCCTTGTTTGCGGTACTTTTCAGGTAATTCTGAATACGGACATATTCAATGCCTGTTTCGAGGTAAGAAATCCATTCGGCGTAGAGGTCACTTAGCAAGCATTTTCCGTCGCAGTAGGAAATTGCACTGTAGCCGAAAATTCTGCCGTTATGGTGGAGGGAATTGAAGAAAAAGGTTTTTGGTGAGTCGTGTGGCTGAGTAAGTGCGGGCAGAAGTTCTGATGACTTAAAGATTTTTCCGGAAGGCTTGCGTTCGTAAGTAGTTTTATGAAGCTTTATCTGCATATTATCAGAAAAGCCGGACGTACGGTATTGGTCGTCATCTACATCGCTGCAATAGTCCCAGTCATCGCAAAGGCATATAAACAGTTCCTCCATACCGCCAAGCAGATAAGTATAGCGGTCAGCACAGTCCATAAGCTTGTCAACAGTAGATGAGAGGGTAAGATTTGCGAGCATATTGCTGCTTCTTATAAGGCTGTCGTACATTTTCTGAGAGGAAATCTGTTTGTGGAGCGTGACAACAGACTCCGCAGCTTCGTTACAGCCGCAGCTTCTTCCTGTAACTATGTGACCGTTGTCGAACAATACAGGCTGTATAATAGTCTCTGAGCCTGTAATTTTCTGAAAGAGCCTGCACACCGTTTGTGCACCGAGCTTTTCGTTGGCACGGCGATATGATGTAATAGAGGGTACATTAAGCTTTGCGTCGGCGGAATCGTCGTGACCTGTAACGATAATATCTTCCGGAACTCTTATTCCGTGTTCAAGCAGTGAAGAAATAAGGCTTTCAGCGGAAACATCATTTGCGCAAACAACTGCCTGAGGGCGTGGAAACACTGTTCCGCCGGCGATATCTGCACCAAGCTTTGTCGCAGGTATTTTCCAGTAATCGCCGTATCGCCACATAGAGGGGTCAGGAGTAATGCCATGTTTTTTCAAAGAATTGATAAAGCCTTGAAGTCGCTGTTCGGAGCAATATTCATTTTGATAAGCGGTTAGACAGAAAAGTCTTGAACAGCCGTGAACATCAATAATGTGGTCCGTAATCTGTTCAAAAGCGGCGGCATCGTTGACCGGAACGCCCTGAAGTCTGTCATTTTCGGAGAAATAGATTTGCATAGCCGGAATGCCCGATGCGATAATATCGTTTTCTATTGAGCGGCGTGTCGAGCTTTTGAGGATAAGCTGACTATCGAAAATAACGCCGTCAAAGAGTCTGTAATTAATGAGTTTAAAGATATTATTCTCTGCATTCTGGTGGGGATTATCCTCATCGAAATTTGAAAAGAAATTAAAAACAGCAGTGTCGCAGTTCAGATTCCGACATTGTTGGGTGATGCCGTTGATTATGCTCTGCTGGTAGTCATTGCAGCAGACTCCGGTAATCACAGCAATAAGCCTGCGTTTTTTCATAATAGCACTCCATTAAGATAAAATATTTAAAAACTGCCAGATATATTCACATTATTCATTATAACACCTTTTCTCACTCAAAGTCAATAGGTCACAAAATTTGCTTTTTTGGCTCGAAAGCCGAGAAAAAAATATGTAAAAATGCTTTACAAGTTTGTAAAATATGTTATAATAGTATGGGGTGATATTATGATATTCAATTTTTATCAGCTTTTATTTTTCTTTTTTATATATGCTATACTCGGTTGGTGTACAGAAGTCATATATGCTGCGGTAAATTCCGGAAAATTTGTAAACAGAGGCTTCCTTAACGGCCCATACTGTCCGATTTACGGGCTTGGAGTCATTACTGTCGTTATCGCACTTTATCCGATAAGAGGCAACCTTCTCATACTATTTGCAGGCTCGGTTGCACTTACAACCGCTCTGGAATTTGTCACGGGTTATATGCTTGAACGAATTTTTAATCAGAAATGGTGGGACTACAGTGACGAGCATTTTAACGTCAAGGGCTATGTCTGTTTAAGATTCTCGCTTTTGTGGGGACTCGCCTGCGTACTTGTAGTATCGGTAATACACCCGGGAGTTGTAAGATTTGTTGACGCAATCCCACACACCGTCGGAATCGTGATTCTTTGCGTACTACTGCTTAGCATCGCAAGTGACATTGTAATCACTATGCTTGCAATTCTCCACATAAAACGTTCAATCAGAGTTCTCAATGCTATTTCCGCCGAAATGAAAACTATCTCCGACTTTGCTGGCGGCAAGCTCTATGACGGCGTAAACGTTATCATCGAGCAGAAACAGTCCGCCAAGGAAAAATATGAAGTTCAGTCCGCTGAGTACAAAGCTAAGATTGAATCCATAAAGCTGAAACTCAAACAGCTTTCAACAGGAAAAAGCTTTGTACACAGACGTATTGAAACCGCATTCCCGATGCTTAAAGTCTACAAGGGCAGAAGTCTTAAAGACGTACGGGATTTCCTTGAACAGCACAAATTGTGAATACACCGACTTAGCTGACCGTAACCAATCTGAATCCGCCGTCCGCCGTAAATTCTGCGACAGAGGCGGATTTTTTGTCGCCAAGCAGTTCGCCCAGAACCGTCACCATATCGCATTCAGGAGCTTTCCCCTGCTCCACAGCCGACTTTATCGTAAGCACATTTATACTGTATTGGCTTGTGGTCAGGTCTTTTCCGCAAACAACATAACACGAAGGCGGTATACGCCACTCATTCAGAAGCTTTGTCAGTAACTTTGCAGGGTCTTTTACGCTGTCAAGTACAATTACCTCACAATGTCCCATGAATACGTCCTTTCCGCCACTAATCCGTGCATTCTCACGAACCTTCTCAAACGAACTTCCGTGTGCGGTTATATCCTGTGAGTTGTCGCCAAAAAACTCCATTCGTGCAGAGCAATCAGAATTTTCAGTGATATAAAGTGTTTTCAGATAAAGCTTGTCATAAACGTCAGCACTTCCGCACCCTGTAAGAAACATACTGCACAGAATAATCGTCGCAATTATTATTTTACGCATACATTTTTCCTCCGCCTTGCAACGAGCAGAATTGCAGGTGCTATCGCCGTTAAAGCCGTTGCCATGCCGTAAAATTTTGTTCCGACAGCAAGGACATTCAAAATAACTGCCGCACACAGCATTGCGGCAACTGATGTCAGACTGCGGAATTTATCAAATTTCGGGAAAATAGCCTTGAGCAAATACGATATTGCAATGCCTTGAAGTGATATCGAAAGTATTGCAAATATTACAAAAACTACCGCAAATATCGAGTCAAGACGCTGACTGCTAAGCGGCTGCGAAAGCTCTGCGGCTGTTATAAACGGAAATTGTGTTATACTCATTATTGCTCCGACAACAGATATGGTTATGAAAGATATCAATGCAACAAAAAATATACGTCCTGCAAAGTAAAACACTGTCGTTTTTATAACACTGTCCGCCGATTTTTCAAGCAGCATAAGATATGCCCCAAAGCTGCCGCCGAGTGCAAAACCGCCGATAATTCCGTCAAGATATCCCGAATCACTGCCGGTAAATTCAAGATAATGCGGCTCAATACGACCGATTGCTCCGACAACGACTACGATAAGACAGATAACTCCAAATCCTGCGGCTATAACCGCCGCCCTTGCAATCGCTTTAAGTCCGCAAGACGTAACGTACAGGCAAACCGCTGCTATAAGAAGCGAAATCAACAGCTTGTCACCTATACGATTATCGAAAACAGACGGAATATAAATCGCTTTCGCCGTATTCCACACGTTTATCAGAAGTGCACCGCCCCACATCACCGAAAATGCAAGAAGAATACTTTTCAACCACAATGTGCCTGACGACGATATTTTAAAGTTTTTGCGGCACAGTGCTACAGCAGGTATTGCGGCTACAGACTGTATAGCGGCAGCGGTAAGGATTCCAAGAGCCATCGGAGTTCCGATTCTGCCTCGCATACATATTATTGCAAAGGCATCGCTTATCAGTAAAAGTGCGGCGAACTGTCCGAATGATATTTTATTTTTACTCATGGTATTCCTCCACGGTAAAGCCTCCGTCCTGCATACTGCGAAAGCCCTCCCTTGACGCTGTATCACGCATTCCGCCAACCTTAAACGGCGAAATCGGTGCAGTAAACGGAAATCCATAGTCCTCCGTAGAACATATGTTCACAAGAACTATGCACCCAACAAGACTTATGCCAAACAGCCCGAGAGTTCCGCCTGCTACCAGAAAAAGAAGTCTCAGCATCGTCACACTCTGACTTATTTCAGGTACTACAAAACCTGCCGTTACCGCAAGTGCAACCATAGTAAGCATCGGCGTACTTACAAGACCGGATTTTACAGCAGCATCGCCTATTATAAGTCCCCCGACGATGCTTACAGCTCCGCCGACAGCTTTCGGAAGCCTGAGACCTGCCTCACGGATTATTTCGTACATCAGAAGTGCTCCTACAGCCTCAAACATCAGCGTTATAGGTGCTTCCTTTTCCGCCTGTGCAAGTATCATAAGCAGCGTACTGTTCAGAAGCTCAGGATTGTAAAGCGATACCGCAACGTAAAGTGACGGCAAAAGTATCGAAATCAAAAATGCCGCATACTTTATCCAACGTATGAAAACAGCATAATACGGCTTGAATGCGTAATCATCAAGTGTCTGAAAACTCTCACAGAAAAGCTTTGGAATAACAATTGCAAACGGTACTCCGTCGATAAGCACCGCCACACGTCCCTCAAGAAGCTTTGAGCATAAAACATCAGGACGTTCGGTAGTGCCTGTTGAGCTGAATATCTCAAATCTTCGGCTTTCAACAAAAGGTCTGAGGTAGCCTGTTGATAAAACGGTTTCAAGCCTTACACGGCTCAGAGACTGCTTTATATGACTAAGAAGCTCTCTTGGCACACGGTCTCTGAGGTAACAAAGACAAACGTCCGTCTGACTGCGGCTGCCTATCACAGAAAGCTCCTGCACAAGCATCGGACTTTTAAGCCGCTGCCTTATAAGCGACATATTAGTTCTTATGACCTCAACAAAGCCCTCGTGTGCGCCCATAATGTTCGCTTCGCCAGAAGGCTCGGAAATTCCCCTTACAGCATAGCCCTGTACTCCAAACGCAAGTGCATGGTTTCCGCCGTTGACTACAAGAACCGCAAAGCCTGAGTTTATCGTGCGAAAAAGCTCGCCGTAGTTTTTCACTATCGGACGGTCTACAGATAAAAGCAGATTGTTTTCAATGTGGTCAAGAAGCAGCTCGGCATTTGGTAAGGCAAGATTTATTCTCGTTATCGGGTGAAGTACAAGCTCAGTAATTGTACTTGTCGATAGCATTCCCTCACAACATAAAAGTGCACATCTTACTCCGCCGGTTGTGAACTCATTCACAAGAAGGTCTGACGTACCGCCGCCTATTTCCTTGATTTTTTTCAGATTCAGCGTTATATCCGCTATAAGCGGCTGAAAATAGTATTCGTCACGGTTTTCCGTTTTAGCTCACCTCTGTATCAGATTTTAACTGCCCTTATTATTGCACAAATTTTATATTTAATTCCGAAATGCACAAAAAGTCGCAAAAAATACATTTCAATCGCTTGTAAGTTTTAAGCAATAGTGATATAATTTAAGGATATCTATAAATCTTTAAGGAGGTCTGTTTATGACAAAGGATATGACAAACGGAAACTCTTTGCGGCATATCATTATGTTTTGCATACCGATGGTGTTTGGCAACATATTCCAACAGCTATACAGTATGGTTGACGCAATTATAGTTGGAAAATATATCGGATTAAAGGCTCTTGCCGCCGTCGGTTCAACAGGGTCGATATGCTTTCTCATACTTGGCTTTGCAGAAGGAATATGCAGCGGCTTTTCAATTAAGGTTGCTCAGAGCTATGGTGCGGGAAATTACTCAAAGATGCGTAAATACGTTGCAAATTCGCTTTACCTATGCGGAGTTGTGTCGGTTGCGCTGACAGTTGTAACGCTTATCTTTACAAGACATATCCTAACGCTTATGCAAACTCCTGCCGACATAATTGACGACGCATACAGCTACCTTTTCATAACATTTGCAGGAATCACTGTTACTATTCTTTACAATATACTTTCGTGCGTTCTCAGAGCCTTGGGAGACAGCCGCTCACCACTCATATTCCTCGCAATAGCGTCACTTCTGAACATCGTACTCGACATCGTTTTTATACGTTCGTTCGGAATGGGAGTAGGCGGAGCTGCTCTTGCAACGGTAATTTCACAGGCAGTCTCAGGTGTGCTCTGTATAATTTACATAAAAAAGTATTTTGACATTCTCACATTTGAAAAGGGCGAAATGAATTTCGACCCTCAGCTTTGCAAAAAGCTTATAAATGTCGGAATTCCTATGGCACTTCAGTTCTCGATAACCGCAATCGGCTCGATTATCCTACAAACGTCCATAAACAAACTCGGAACAGACTATGTGGCTTCGGTAACAGCTGCCCTCAAAATCCAGATGCTCGTTATGGGCCCTATGGAATGTATAGGTATCACTATGGCTACGTTCTGCGGTCAGAACAAGGGTGCAAAAAAATTCCCGAGAATCAAAAAAGGTCTTTGGCAAAGCATCGGAATTTCTATGATTTACTGTGCATTTTCTTGGCTTCTCGTGAATTTTGCAGGTCAGTACATCGCACTGCTTTTCGTCAATAAAAGCGACACAAGAATTATAAGCCTTGCTATGCACTATCTGCGTGTAGTTACAGCGTTTTTCCCCGCACTCGGAATACTTTTCATTCTCCGTAATTCACTTCAGGGGCTCGGCTACAGCTTTCTGCCTATGACAGCCGGCTTTACCGAGCTTATCGCAAGGTCACTTGTGGTCATAATATGCGTTCCGATTATCGGATATAACGGGGTTTGCTATGCAAGTCCGTCCGCATGGCTTGCCGCCGACGTTCTGCTGATTATTACTACTTTCGTAAAACTTCCAAAGCTTAAAACCGCACTGTCTGAATAAGCTTAATGGTACCTCTGATTTGTGAAAATTTTGTGCAACCCTTTACTTAAAGAAAAAAATATGATATAATTAATTTGTATGTATACAAATTTTATGCAGCACCGATAAAATCTTCTATTGCTGCCTTTACTTCTTCGGAGGACTAAATATGGTTGATGATATAACACCGGAATACTACCGTGCCGAAATTGCTTCACTGCATCAAGAGGTTTCAGAGCTTAAAAAACTAAATCAGCAGCAGATTACTCTCGACCCAATGAACCCTTTCGGCAACAAAACACAGTACACCGATTTCAGCGGCGATTACTCTGAAATTGTGCCACAGGTAAAGACTCCGGGCTGCATTATCCCGGTTGAACCAAATACCGCCGAAAAACATTCAGTCCGCCACTTTTACAACATCGCCGGTCTTATGGTAATCCTGCATGAAGTGGCTGTAAACGCTTTTATGATTATTTTTATGCTGATAGCTTCAGGTGTCCTGCAATTCAGAAATATCGGCATCGATGCCGTTTCGCTCAGCAATTATCAGTCAAACTCGTCCATATCTATGGGCATAAACCTGATTGGATTCCTTATATGCAATGTGGGATTCGCTTTGCTTGGTCTGCGTATGGCTAAAATAAAGCCTCTGACAATCATAAAAACCCGTGACTTCAACTTTGCAAGATGCTTTCAGTACTGCCTTATCGCAATATTTTTACAGATGATTGCCGGCTGCACCTCATTCGGTATCAGCGACATCATCGAAAAATACGGCTACACCGTCTACAGCGTTGACGACGCTTTCCAGAACAATATTATTACCGGCAAACTAATAACGTTTATTTACACCTGCATCGTAGCACCTATTACTGAAGAAATTTTCTTCCGTGGTATGATGCTCAAGCTACTGTCAAAGGCTAACCAACGGTTTGCCGTCTTTGCAACAGCTTTCCTGTTCGGACTCGGTCACGGCAACATTTCACAATTCGCACTCGGATTTATCGTCGGCATCTTCTTTGCACACATAACGCTCAAGCACAACTCAATTGTTCCGTCAATTATCGCACATATGTTTCTCAACACATTCTCAACCGTACTTTCCGAATTTTGCACACAAAAATCATCGCTTATTTCAGCATCGCTCGGCTTTGTTTACAATATAGTTGCTATCTTAGGTTTTATACTTCTCATCGAGTTCAGGCTCGCAAACAAGCTTCCGTCAACAACTCCGGAGCAGAGCAGACGTGGTATCGCAATCGCCAAAACCTCAGTTCCGTTTGTATTCGCTGTTGTAATTTATGTTGGAATAGTTGCCTACAACATACTCTTTGTTTCGAAATAATCAGAAAATATTGTGAAAATATGGCATTTCACTGTTAATAATGTACTCAATGCTGCTTTTCAGTTCAGACAAATCTGCATCAAGCTCATCATTGTCGTTTTCGGCGAGCGATTTAATTCGTGAAACCGTGCGTTCGGCTTCGATGAGCTTGTCGTTTCTTATCACAAAATCAGATTCTTTATAAAATTTTTCCCACTCATTTTCAAGCTTTGCCGCACCTTTTTTCACTGCCTGCTTGTCGGAGGAGTGCTTCTCCGACTGTATTTCGCTGATTGTCGCAATAAGCCGCTTTCCACTGCGATTAATCCTGTCACCGAAATAGAATGCAGACCCTATGAGAATAAGGAGTATCACAAAGCTTATTTTTATCCTCGTCATATTTTCTGCTCCTTTTTATCAACAATATTATACTGTCCGTCAGAATCTGCGGTCATAAGGAAAACCTCTTTCGGACGGAGCTTCTCGGCGGTCAGCACGTTCTTGAGCCAATCTGATGTAAGTCCAAGCTTTTGAAGTGCCTTGTCAAGCACCTTGCCGTCCGTAATGACAATCTGCTGAGGGTCACTGCCACACTTTGAAAGTCCGATGTCGGAACAGGTCGGCGTGTCGAACTGAGGCTTTTTCAGTACCGAAATGCTGCCTGTTGTTTCAACCACAGCGTACTGCACGTCCTCGACTGAGAATACACCATTCGCCCTGAGCGCTGTCATAAGGTCGTCGATTGAGTAGCGGAGGTCCTTCATAACCTGACGGTCAATTTTGCCCTCACTTATGATGATTTTCGGACGTCCCGATATTATGCACCGAACTCGTGGAAATTTCAGTGTTACCAGCGACATTATTACCTCAAGACAAACAAGTGCGATTATCGGAGTTATACCCACAGTCAGCGGAATATTGCTGTCCTCAAGCGGAAGCGTTGCAATGTTTGATACAAGAATTGTTATAACAAGCTCTGACGGCTGAAGTTCGCCGAGCTGACGTTTGCCCATAAGTCTTACCGAAAAAATAACTACAAAATAAAGAATAGCCGAGCGAATAAGTACGATACTCATAAAAAATCCTTTCGTTAGGGAATATCATTTAAAAGATATTCTTTACCGAAAGGGTTAAAATATGCAAAAAAGCCGCAGAAAAACTGCGGCTTTTAAGAGAGATAGGAGTTTGAGCTTGTTTCCATAAGCTTATGAGAACAAGTTCTTAGATAAAAACGTTAGTCAGGGTCGTTTTCGAGACATTTTTTATAAGCGGCAACAATCAGGTCGGCACAAAGCTCATCACCGAGTGATGGAGTGTTAAGGCATAGAGCATACTGCTCCTTATCCTGCCATAGTCTGCCGGAGTTGGTGTTATAAAATGTTTCACGACGTTTATCGGCTTTTTTGAGGATACCCTCAGCCTTTTTAGGTTCAATCATGTATTCATCGACAGCACGTTTGATACGCTTGTCTTTGTCGCCGTAAAGGTAGACGCTGAAGCAGCCGTGTTCCTCAAGGATATAGCTTGCACAGCGGCCAACGATAACAACGCTTGGTTCAGAAGCAGCGATGTTCTGAATAATATTGCTTTCAGCAATAAATACCTTGTCTGAAAGAGGAAGGCTTTCCTCTACAGATTTAGTAGGATTAGAAGCTATCATAAGTGAGTAGAGAAAACTTGTAGGGACGTTTTCCTCTGCTTTTGAGAGGTGTTCTGCGTCAACATTGAAGTGTTTAGCAGCCATTTCGAGTATTTCCCTGCTATAGCATTTGATGCCAAGCTTTTCGGCAACGAGCTTACCGATAGTACTGCCACCCGTACCGTATTGTCTTTCTATAGTAATAATTCTTTTTTTCATAAAATGCCCCCATTTCCGAAGCAAAATGCTGTAACACAAAGCAGATTGCAGTCAGCAGTTATTCGAATAATATGTTATATAATGTAAATACTGCCAAAAAGCCAATAAGGTGAAGCACATTGATAAAAGTGTACAACAAACAAATTAGCTATGTATATATTATATCACTTTTTCAAAACTTTTCAAGCAAATTTATACATTTTTTCAAAATTTCAAAAATTTCAACATTTTGCACAAATCATATTAAAAGTTTTGTGTACTTTAGACAGCATTGAAGATAAAAATAAGATGTTTAAGCAACAGCTCAAACATCTTGGTACAGGTGACAGGACTTGAACCTGCACGGGGGTAGCCCACCAGAACCTAAATCTGGCGCGTCTGCCAATTTCGCCACACCTGCATAAATAAGCGACAAAGATTGCAGTAGGTAAAGCGAATCACCTACCTTAATATTATACCACAGAATTAAAATCTTGTCAAGAATTTTTTGTCGTTTATTTATCAGATGAAGTATATTGCTTGTCGAATGTAATAACCGTGTAATAGTTTACAGGCTGAAAGCTCAGTTTATCGTCGATAATCTCCTTGAGCTGCTGGTCGGTAAATTTTATATCATATGGTACAACAAGGTCGAAAATGAGGTTTGTATGCGTTTCGCCGGAAACCAGTCTGAAATCATGAATACTTAGGTTTTCCGAAATATTTTTGATAATACTGCGAACCATTGACCTGCATTCATTGACTTTTTGGTCATCAACATCAACCGGGTCCATATGTATAGTCATAAGCACGCCAAGTTCATGATTTATGCGGTGTTCTGCGACATCAACAGCATCGTGAAGCATAACGAAATCGTCGTTGCAGCGAACCTCAACGTGGCAGCTGCCGATAAGGCTTCCAGGACCGTAGCTGTGTATAAGCAAGTCGTGAATGCCGATAATGCGTTCATCGCTCATAATAATTTCCTGTATTTTTGCGACGAGTTCTTCATCAGCCGGTTTGCCTATCAGGTCGTCGACAGTATCCTTGATGATGCCGTAACCTGCTTTGAGAATGAAAGCGGAGACAATAACGCCCATAATTCCGTCCACTGGGAGCTTTGTAAACAGCGAAGCGATAACAGCGACAACTGTAGCCGAAGTGGCAATTACGTCATTTTTGCTATCTTTTGCGGTAGCAATCATAACTGTTGAATTGATTTTGTGACCAAGAATGTTGTTAAAGTGTGACATCCAGAACTTCAGTGCAATTGAAAGCACGAGCGATGCCAGAACAATCCAGCTGAACTTAACTTCTTCAGGGTGAAAAATTTTAGCTGCCGAGTCTCTGAACAGCTCAAAGCCCATAATTACGATGATTGCAGATATAAGCAGTGAAGTAAGGTATTCAATTCTGCCGTGGCCGAACGGGTGATCCTTATCAGCAGGTTTAGCAGCCATTTTATACCCAAAAAGCGTAATAATACAGCTTGCACTATCCGAGAGATTATTGAACGCATCTGATATTACCGCAATGGAATTTGACATTATGCCCATTGCATATTTTACGACAAATAGAGTTACATTGCAAGCTATACCGACAAAGCTGCTGAGTGTTCCATACGACTCCCTTGTCTTAGGCGAATCTACGTTTTCGGGTTCTTTCACAAATTTTCTGACGAGAAAGCTTATCATAATTTCACCTTTCAAAAGCTCCTGGATTTTTCGACAAAACGTCGTCGATTCGAAGCTTTGTGCTGATCATCGATGTATATTAGGAATAATTATAACATATTTCAATAAAAATTTCAAGCTGTTTAGTTAATTGTCTAAGAAAATTTTAAACATAGAAAATTCTGGCAAGATTCTGCAAAATAAATGTAGTGAATGATATGCATAGGCAAAAAAATATCGGCTTAAACCAGCTCCCTCTCAAAGGCGGTCAAGTCGATATTTTTGCGTTCAAAATGCACCCTCTATACATTTTTAAGCGATTTCCGTAACGAGCAGAGTGACATAAACGGTGTCACAAGTTCAAAATATTGAAATAAAGGTTAAGACCGAGCATAGATTTCGGCTGCATATAGGCGATTGAACATTTATAGGCGTCAATGTTCAAAAGCAGCCTGATTTCAGTAATTATAATTAATCAATTAATAAATGATGAGAAGCACCAGTGGAGTTTAACTGTACTTCCATAAAGAACTGCTGTTACAGTGGATAATGTTGAACTGAAGAACGGTATAGCCACGTCTCATTCAACAATTGTATTATAGCGTAGTTCCAAAAAATTTGCAATAGACGATATTGCACACTATTAGGACAAAATTGCTATTTTATGGATTCTTAGTATTTATTAAATTATTGTAAATCAGTAAAATATAAAATGTAAAATATCACGTTCAAATCTAATCATAAATTTGAATAAATTGTGTACGTAATCTGACAGTTGACAATTTATGTCAACGTATTACCGTACAAACCGTATAATCAAATATCGCATTAAAAAATGTCAGTTCACAACTGCTTAAAAATTCAAATGCGTATAAAATTAATAAGATAAATCATTTAAATTTAAATTCAAGATTACCGCCAAATAAATATTTTTCTTTTAACTTTGTTCATCTTTTACCGCAAATAAAAAATGCAGGATTTGATCCTGCATTCTGGAATTCCAAAATTTTCATCGTCGGAGCGCAGACGGCTTGCGTATGCAAGCTGTGGGTGCAGTCGAACTAAATTACTAAATATGCTATAAAATTTCCTCCGACTGCGCCCTTATGTTCGCCGCCTGAAAGGCGGTGAACACGTCTGCGCTCCGAAATGAAGTGACTACAATTTACCGTTTGCAGCACTTTCAATACGTTTTTTGTAGTAATCTTTTGTCCACTTATATTCAAAGCCAGTGAAATTGTCGAGAAACTTTGAAGCATTTCCGATAGCGAGCTGAACGTTATCTCCATCGCCCATTTTAGCGTAAATATACACAGCAGTGATAAGAATTTCGAGGAAACATACATCACTTTTGCCGATTGGTTTGTAGCCGCAGTTAAGCAGACTGAAAGCATCGGAGTACTTCTTTGCAGCGCAGTCGATGAAAGAGAGTGCAATGTACATTTCGGCTTTTTTGCGCATATCTTTGTTATGCTGAAGGTAGAGCTGAATGAACTTGATATTTTCACTTCGGAAGTCCTCACCGTCACGCCAGTTTCCTGATTTACCGAGAATAAGAAGCTGTTCACGGCAAAACTCAAACTTAGTGTTGCCTGAAAGCTTGTCGATGTCGATGTTATCGAGGTAAAAAGAGGCACTTTTGAGGTCGCCGATTTTATTGAGGTATGAAACGAGTTCGATTACCACAACCGGGTCGGGCTTTTTGACATTATTAACGAAAGCGTCAGCATAGGCGTCACAGAAGTCACGACAGTAGCCCTGATTGCGGAAGATTTCGTCAAGCTCGTCAGATTTTGGAGTTTTGGCAATAATAACTCCGAAGAACGCTGCCAAAGATAATCCTATGGAAAGGACAGTAGAAATTATGGGGACAATAGCTGTAAAGCTATCGCCGAGTACTGCATACACAGCTGCTGAAATTGCGGCGGAGGCGACTATTCCGATACCGATTGCGGGAAGGACGCACTTTTTGAATTTATTTTTAACGATTTGTGCTGATGACAGCATACTTCTCACCCCTCATAAATAAAAATCCGTAGCAAAAGAAGGCATACAGATTTTCTTTTCGGGCATTCTGGAATCCGAATAAATGATTTACAAAAGTCGGCTTCATCATTGCCCTGTTAAATTAATTTTAACACAGCTTTCAAATTTAGTCAACAACTTAGCTATCATACTTGAAAAAATCGTTAACTTGCACAAAAAAGCGGCTTCAAATTTTAACGCTGAAAATTTTCGTTTACGCAATTTTTAAGCTTATTTCAATAAAACGTGTTATAATAGGTATAAGATGGTTCTTATTATAAATATGTTGGCAGTTTGTCCGATATTATAGAATGTTTATAATAGATTATACTGATATATGGGGATTGATTTATATGAGATTACTTGTTGTTGAAGATGAAACTCAGCTTGCCGACGCTCTTACCGAAATTCTTAAGCGTAACAAATATTTTGTTGACACAGCATACGACGGCATAGACGGACTTGATTGTGCGCTTTCCGATGTCTATGACTGCATTTTGCTCGACATTATGCTGCCGGGTATGAACGGTATGGAAATTCTTAAAAGACTTCGCTCTGCCAAAATCTCAACGCCTGTTCTGCTGCTTACCGCAAGAAGCGAAATTGACGACAAAATTAACGGACTTGACTGCGGTGCTGATGATTACCTCACAAAGCCGTTCATAACCGGTGAGCTTCTTGCCCGTATCCGTGCCTTGACAAGACGTAAA
>JALCDN010000003.1 GCA_022641595.1 Ruminococcus sp.
ATGCACGGCATCTACTGTGTCAACCTCCCTCATAGTGCGACAGCACGCTTTCGGAAGGTTTCCTTGCAGCTGCCGCACCTATCTGATTTTCCCTTAATCAAACGAGTTTTTAGAGGTACCATAAAGTCAGATTTAACAAAGAGTTTAAAATTGCTTGTTGGAAATGTTGAAAGCTTGTCTGGAAATGAGTGAAAATAATAGTTTTAAGAATATGAAAGTTTAAAATTGAATGGCTTTAATTCATCTTTAAACACTCATTTCAACTTTTCAACAAAAGACGTATTGTTTAAACAGTTGATTCAACAGACTGTTGAATCCGGTGTTGAAAATCAGATAAATGAATCATAGAAGCAGTCAGGGGTTGCAAAATTATTTGAATGTGGTATAATGAGTTGTGGAAGAAATTCAGAAATTATAATTTGGTACCTATATGAAAAACGATTTCCGACATTCTTTCAACGTCGAATTCGCTATGTTCCATAAGGGCATATACATCTTTAAGTCCGAAACGGCAGACTTTAATTCCTTTTTTCAGTGCATAGTTTACAGTCTGGTGAGTTCCTGACCATTTTATGTTTTCGTTGACAAAGGCGATTACGGCTGAAGAATTATCGACCATAAAGTAGTTGCGGTCACGATAAAGCTGACGTGATGGGTCACCCTGAGGTGCAAAGTTGTTGAAAACTGCATTTGCATCTGTGCAGGTTGTAATTACGGCATCGGCATTTTTTTCAACATATTGAAGAAGTTTAATGTTCTCTCCCGAAAAATATTGGGCGTGCCTCAGAAATGGAACTGCACCTATAAGCTTTATGGCGTTATTACTTTTTCGGCGATTGAGAACTTCAGATGCAGCCCATAGGTCAACACCCTCGGCAAAGCCACTGAAAAAGTCAGTATATCCGCTTTTTATGGCAATATCTGTGTATCTTGAAAGAATCAGACGAAGAGCAAAGTAAGTCATTTCACGGTAAGACGGATCGTTGTCGTATGGAGGAATACTTTTCTCACGGTGACCTGTGAAGCACAGGCTTTTTGAAGGCTGTGAACTGAATTCTGAAGTGAACAGAAAATTCCGGTCTGTATTTAAAGAATGTATCACTTATAGTTTACCTCCACAAGTAATTGGTAAGTTACAGCAATAAAAAGCTGTTTATAAAAAAATTTCTGAGGAAGTGAGCAAAATTTTTCTTACAGAATCCTCAACCCTAAAATTATATCATATTATATTATATATTTCAAGGAGTTTTTTCAGACTGTAACTGAATTTTCAACAATTTGCGAGTTCATATATATTAGCTTGTATTGCTGAAATGCATATTACGTCGGTGAAAGCTTTTATGCAACGAAAGGAGAATGTCCCGAAAGGGGCATAATAATGTTATGAAACCTTACCTGAAAAGAGCATGGGCTGAGATATCGCTTGAAAATCTCAGCAACAACATCAACGAAATCAAAAAAATTCTCGGAGATAGAAAAACCGAGATTATGGCGGTTGTAAAGGCAGACGCATATGGTCACGGTGAGGATCAGGTGTGCAGGTGTCTGTGGGATAACGGTGTAAGATACTTTGCAGTATCGAACCTTGATGAGGCAATTGCAGTTAGAAAAAGCTGTAGTGAAGCCGAAATACTTATTCTGGGATATACTCCGCCGGAGTACGCTCAGACACTTGCTGACGAAAATATTATTCAGGGAATAGTTTCGTCGGAATATACCGCAGAACTTTCAAAATTCACTTCAAAACCTGTACGTTGTCATGTAAAAATAGATACCGGAATGGGAAGAATAGGTCTGAAATTTGATTCGCCTGAACAATGTGCGGCAGAGGTCGCAGTAATAGCTAAGAATCCAAAGCTCTGCGTTGAGGGAATCTATACTCATTTTGCTGTCGCCGATTGCGATGATGCCGAAAGTGTATCATATACCGACAAGCAGGAAAAGTTCATACTTGATACATATGATATCCTTTGCAAAAATGGTCTCAAACTCAGACACGTCCACTTTATGAACAGTGCCGCTACATATTCAAGAACTAATGGCAGAAGTACTCTTGCCCGTGCAGGAATTATTATGTACGGTCTGCACCCAAATTACCCTATGCCGATTCCGGACGGATTTAAGCCTGTTATGGCACTTAAAGCAGTCATTTCGCACGTTAAGACAGTCCCAAGCGGCAGCAGTATAAGCTATGGAAGAACATTTACTGCGGAATCTGAAATGAGAATAGCAACTGTTACAATAGGATATGCTGACGGATATTCACGTCAGCTCTCATCAAAGGGAGAGATTCTTGTACATGGTCAGCGGTGCAGAATTGTTGGCAGAGTATGTATGGACCAGCTTATGATTGATGTTACAAATGTTGACGCAAAACCCGGAGATATTGTGACTCTTATCGGAAAAGACGGCGATGACGAAATTACTGCTGATGAGCTTGCTTCAATTTATGGAACTATCGGTTATGAGGTCGTTTGCGGAATTTCAAAAAGAGTTCCAAGAATTTTTGAAGCATAAGAGTTTACCAAATATTAACGATTTATAGGGTGATATTATGAAAAAAGCAATGAACATAACTTACGAAATTGGAAACAAACTTTATGTAAATATAACAAATAAGTGCCCATGCAATTGTACATTCTGCATAAGAAACAACGGCGATGGTGCTTACGGTTCTGATTCACTGTGGCTCGAACATGAACCTTCATGTGACGAAATCAGAAATGCTCTTGACAGCCGTGATTTATCAAAGTATGTCGAGATTATATTCTGCGGCTATGGTGAGCCTACAAATCATCTTGACGCTTTGAAGGACGCTGCAAAGTACCTTAAAACAAAGCAGAACTGCCCGCCTTTGAGACTTAACACAAACGGTTTGTCTGACCTCATAAATGACCGCTCTACGGCAAATGAACTCGGAGTCCTTTTTGATACTATCTCAATAAGCCTCAATGCAGGTACCAAAAGTGAATATAACGCCGTAACCCGCCCTTCATTCAGCAACGCTTTTGAAGCTATGCAAAAGTTTACCTCAGACTGCGTTAAAACTCCTGCCAGAACCGTTATGACTGTTGTTGACGTTATACCTAAGTCAGAAATTGATGCTTCCAGTGAACTTTGCAAAAAGCTCGGAGCTGTACTTCGTGTAAGAAAATACGACTGCTGATTGTGAAAAATTAACAAAGGCATAACAGTTTTCAGCATCATATTTTTGCAGAAAAATTTTCGGTTGCTATGGTAAATCAGTGCAAAATGTGATATAATGTTCTTATTGGTATATTTTACTGATGTAAAGGAGGCTGTCGCTATGAAAGCGAATAAAATAATCAAGCTCATTGTTTTTCTTACTATGATTACTGCTTCGGTTACTGCCGCCTGCATTTTCTGCGATAAAAAGTTCAGAAAAAATTATTTCACGGTCTGTGAATAAATTATTTTTAAAGAGGTTGATACTAATGAATATCAAATTTACAAAGGCTGACTCACTCAAAGCTAAGCCAACCGACGAAAGTAAGCTTGGCTTCGGTAAAATCTTTACCGACTATATGCTCGTTATGCCTTACGATGAAGGACAAGGCTGGCATGATCCAGAAATTTGTCCATATGCGCCTATAGAGCTTAGTCCTGCCGCTATGTGTTTCCACTACGGTCAGACAGTTTTCGAGGGTATGAAGGCTTACCGTACTGCTGATGACAAAATTCAGCTCTTCCGTCCTGAAGAAAACTTCAAGAGACTTAATAACTCAAATGAACGTCTGGTTATTCCTGAACTGCCGGTTAATGATGCCATGGATTGCCTTATGGAACTTCTTAAAGTCGAAAAAGACTGGGTTCCGCATACAGACGGTGCTGCTCTCTACATAAGACCGTTTATTATCGCTGTAGACCCATTCCTCGGTGTAAGACCAGGTGCTCAGTACCTCTTTATCATTATCCTTTCTCCATCAGGTGCTTACTATGCAAGCGGCCTTGATCCGGTTAATATCTACGTCGAAAGCAAATACGTCCGTGCTGTAAGAGGCGGTATGGGATTCGCTAAAACAGGCGGTAACTACGCTGCTTCACTTATAGGTCAGGACGAGGCTCATAAACAGAATTATTCTCAGGTACTCTGGCTCGACGGTGTTGAACAGAAGTATATCGAGGAAGTCGGCGCTATGAACATATTCTTCGTTGTTGACGGCGAAGTTCTTACTCCAATGCTTCAGGGCTCAATTCTTCCTGGTATCACAAGAAAGTCATCTATAGAACTTTGTAAGAGCTGGGGGCTCAAGGTTTCTGAGAGACGTATAACTATTCAGGAAATCGCTGACGCTTATGACAACGGCAAGCTTAACGAAGTATTCGGTACAGGTACTGCTGCTGTAATTTCACCTGTAGGTCACCTCAAATGGGGCGATAAGGTAATGCTCATAAATAACAATAAGATTGGTAAGATTTCTCAGAAGCTTTACGATACTATGACAGGTATCCAGTGGGGCAAGCTTGAGGACAAGTTTAACTGGACTATTGAAGTAAAGTAATCTGTAAGTTTTTAGAAATTGAAAATGTCAAAAACTAAATATCTCTTACGTTAAAAGGGAGTAGCAACGTTTAATTACGTTCTTTGGCGTCAATACGGTCGAAATGACCCGCTTAAGAATTAAAATGCGAGACTTTTATCATGACTTTTGTCGTGATAAAAGTCTCTTTTTGTTTAATGGTATCTCTAAAAACTCCTTTTGAGAAAAAGCAGCTATGCACGGCATCTACTGTGTCAATCTCCCTCATAGTGCGACAGCACGCTTTCGGAAGGTTTCCTTGTAGCTGTCGCACCTATCTGATTTTTCTTTAATCAAACGAGTTTTGAGGTACCATTAATAATATTATTAAGGAGGCTTTGCTTTGAATGAACTTTTTTTTAATGTTGCCAATATAACTTGGCAGCAAGCCGTAATGTGGGCAATCGGAGGAATACTGATTTACCTTGCAATCAAAAAGGATATGGAACCTACTTTGCTACTGCCGATGGGATTCGGTGCAATACTTGTAAATCTGCCGATGTCTGGAGCAGTTACGCAAATTTATGACGGAGCACCCGAAGTTGGAATAATTGATGTCCTTTTCAATTCGGGAATAGCAAATGAACTTTTCCCATTGCTACTTTTCATTGGTATAGGAGCGATGATAGATTTCGGACCGCTTCTTACAAATCCTAAACTTATGATTTTCGGAGCTGCCGCACAGTTTGGAATATTTTTCACACTGAGTCTTGCTGCACTTATGGGATTTGACCTTAAAGACGCAGCTTCAATAGCTATAATCGGAGCTGCTGATGGACCTACCTCAATATTTGTAGCAAACTTTTTCCAATCGAAATATATTGGAGCTATAATGGTAGCAGCATATTCATATATGGCACTTGTACCGATAGTTCAACCGCCGGTAATAAAGCTTCTGACAACAAAAAAAGAACGACTTATAAGAATGCAGTACAAGCAGAAGAATGTATCTAAAAAGACAAGAATACTTTTTCCAATAGTAATAACAATGATAACGGGTATAGTTTCTCCGAGAAGTGTTGCACTTATAGGATTTTTGATGTTTGGCAATCTGATAAGGGAATGCGGAGTGCTTGGCTCACTATCCGAAACCGCACAGAAGGTTCTGTCGAATCTTGTAACGCTGCTTCTTGGAATTACCATTGCAACAAAAATGCAGGCAGAACAGTTCCTGACAAAGGAAACGTTTATGATACTTGGACTTGGTTTGGTTGCATTTATATTTGATACTGCCGGCGGAGTTATTTTTGCAAAGGTAGTAAATTTGTTCCTTAAGGACGGAAACAAGATAAATCCTATGATAGGAGCGGCAGGAATATCGGCATTTCCGATGTCAGCCAGAGTAGTTCATAAAATGGGACTTAAAGAAGATAATCAGAATTTTCTGCTTATGCACTCTGTCGGAGTAAACGTATCCGGTCAGATAGCATCGGTAATAGCAGGCGGACTGATATTGACTTTGATAGGATAGGTGAAAAATATGAATGTAGATTTATTTTTGAGTACGTTGCCGATGATGGCAAAAGGAATGGCAGGAATTTTCATAGTTACTGCAGTAATAATTTTAACTATGTATATTCTCAATGCATTGACAAAAGAGAATAACGACAAGTAAAGTTCATGCAGACACGAAAACGGATTCAAAGTTTTACTTTGAATCCGTTTTAATTTAGTCCATATTATTCAGTTTGAAGAAAATATCCTGCATACGTCTGTCTGTATCAGATATAGTGTCGGCACATTGTTTGAGTTCAGCGGAGAGTTCGGTTGAAACCTGAGCATTAGCTTTATATTTGAGTTGATGTTCAAGGCTTGCCCAAAAGTCCATAGCGATTGTGCGAATCTGGATTTCGACAGGAGCGTACTGCTTGCAATTTGAGAGATAAACCGGTACGTTAATGACCATATGGTAGCTTCTGTAGCCGCTTGGTTTAGGGTTGATGATATAGTCCTTTGTTTTGATAGTTACGAAGTCATCGTGACAGCGAAGCAGTTCGGCTATAGAGTAAATATCGTCGATATAGTGGCATATGACCCTTATGCCTGCCATATCGAGCAGATTTCGTCTTGCAGCTTCGGTAGTGATTGGCAGTCCTTTTTTCTGGAGCTTGCCGATGATAGATTGAGGAGACTTTAGTCTGCTTTCTATGTTATGTATAGGATTGCGTTGAAATTTGACACTAAATTCGTTATCGAGAATATTCAGTTGAGTTTTAACGATTTCTATAGCGGAATCGTAAAGGTGTTGCAGTTGTAAAAATTCGTAGAAGACTTCAGCAACACGTTCTTGTTTGTCAATAGAAGGCATTTTGCTGATAGTATCGAGGTAGAATTGTTTTTCGTCCAAATTCCTCACTCCTTTCAAAGACTTAGAAGCTGTTGGTTGGAGTATATATGGTGCTACAAATTCTGAGGCATATATATTCGGCAGCATCTTGATGCAGCAATTCCGTACAACTTTGGCGGAAACTTTAAAAATTGGCAGGTAGCATGGTACAAAAGCACCTATAATAATTATACCAAAAATACAGCAAATGTCAATAAATTTTTTTGTAATTTTGTGCAATAATTTGTGCAAAGCAAGATAATTGGCGAATTTTGGGGATAAAAAGAAAAGCGTCAGAAAACTGACGCTTAGAAAAAGCAGGCTCTAATTAAGATAATCGCCGACGGGACTTTGATTATACTGTTTAAGGATTTTAACAATGACAGAGCCATCATCGAGTTCAGATTCGTCGATAATCTTGTAAACGGTTTTATGTTTGTCGAGGGACGTTTTGTAGTCGGCGACTTCTTTTTTGACGAGTTCTTTTGCGTAATCGCATGGAACATCGTCTTTGAGCATAAAATGCAGAGTCTGGCAAATGCAGGCAGCTTTAATTCTTTTCATACATACCTCCTGAAAAAATGCAATATTGCTTATTGCTATAACTTATTATAGCAAATAACCGAAAAAAATTCAAAGGTAAAATTGAATAAAAATCAGGAAGATAAATTTATAAGATTTCATAAAAACAGAAGCCAATAAAATTAATTATTGGCTTCTTATGAAATAGGAGTATATGAAAAAATCATAAATCAAGTATGTCTGAGGTATCGTGAAGTTTTCTTTTTCTTTTTTTCCTCATACATTTTTTCGTCAGCCTTTGTTATTACCTTAAAGAGAGGAAATTCTTCTCTTGCTTCGGTAATATAGCAGCCAATGCTTGCAGCGATTTCATATGGTTTATTAATTTGTGAATTTATTTCTTTAAGACGTTTTCTGATGCGTTCAGCGAGTATGTTTGAAGTTTCGGTGTTTAGGGCATCGCTGAAGATAAGAAATTCGTCACCGCCGAATCTTGCACATATTTCGCCTTCGTAGCAGCATTCCTTCATAGCAGAGGCAAGAGTTTTGAGAGCAAAATCGCCTTCTCTGTGACCGTAGTTGTCATTTATCATTTTGAGACCGTCCATATCAATGAACATAATAGTAATGTCATTATGTTCGAGGATACATTTTTTGAAAATGTCGCCTGTAGCACGGACGAAACCGTTGCGGTTATAGATATCGCAGAGTGGGTCGATTACATAAAGCTTATCGAGTTCAGCAATAGCGCTGTTAAGCTGATTGAGTTTGCGGATATTTTCGATAGAGTTGCTGATGTTCATAATCCAGGTATGGAAGATACGGCTTTCGAGTGGGAAAGAGCTGTTTGAGATGATGCAGTAGCCGAGGCATCTTTCACGAAAGTGGATTGGCATAAAGTAGCTAACATTACCGCCGGACGAATGAGGAACAGGGAACATATCATCGCTGTAGAATGAATCAACAGTAGAAACCGAGCCGTTTTCCCAGATAAGAGGTGCACTCATGAGCTTTGTATAGCCGTTGACGTGATATTCTTCAACGCAAACGCAGTCGTCACCTTTTTCGTTGATTTGCTGAGTAAATCTGCCGTGCCAGTCATCGCAGAGGCAGATACAGAATTCATTGCAGCCGATTTCTGAAAGACAGTCGCTTATGACTTCAAAGTTTTCTTGTTCTGTTTCTTTTTCGGCGAGAGAAGACATCATTTTGTTAAGGATAGCGACGTGATTATCAAAACTTTTGAGGCAATGGTAGTTACGTTTTTTATAGTCTTTGATGTCATTATCGATGTCGCAGGATTTACAGCCGCAGCTTTCTGAGAAAATGAGTTGAGTGGGCAGCTGATTGATTCTTGGTCTTGTTTTACCTGCTTTTAAGTCAGCGATTATTTCGCAGGCGAGGTAGCCGAGTTCAGAAAGAGGACGTTTTACTGAAGTAATTTCTGGGCTGAAATTTCTTGCATTATATGTATTGTCGAAACCTGTTACGAGTATATCGTCAGGTATTGTGTAGCCATTTTTTTCGAGAGTAGATATAGCCGCAAGAGCCATAGCATCATTAGCACAGATGATAGCATCAGGCATATTGAGATCTGAGGAAATGAAAGCCTCAATAGCTTTTTTACCGTCAGTTCCTCTGAAGTCTCCATAGAAGACTCTGTTTTTGTCGAAAGGAATATTATTTTCTTTAATGACCTGTAGGAAAGCATTATAGCGGGCGAGAGCTTCAGGGTTAGCAAGAGGACCTGAGATGTAATTAACATTTTTAATGTTATGGGTTTCGATGATGTGCCTGACCATTTCCTCCATAGCCTTAAAGTTATCGACGCTTACGTTGTAAAATTGTGGATACTGGTCGCAGTCGAAAACGACAGATGGGATATTTGCGTCAATAACTCTTTGGATAATTGAACGTTTAGCTTCAGGAGAGGAGATGGTATTAGTCATAAGGATAGTTCCGTCAAATTTTGAAAGATTGATAAGATTATAGATATTGTATTCACCGACGTCATACTGACTGTTGGCGAGAACGCCGCCAAAAGCGGCAAAGTAAGATATGTTAGCATTATTTTTTTTAGAATACAGATTTATACCGTCCATCACGTTATGTTGGTACTCTTCGTCGATTCCGGCGACGATAACTGCAATATTCATTATATTTTCCATCAAACGCATCACCTGCCAATAAAATTCTTATTTTATTATATCACTTTTCACAGAAAAAAGTAAGGGGTAATTAAAAAAATGATAGCATTTTCACTATTTCTGCCAAATGCACAAATTCAAATTTAATATTTTGTGCATTTTGACGTAAACTTCAAAAAATAGTTTCTGCCATTAATTTTATTCTAATATATAGTTAGCACATAGCAACTTATTAACATATTATTCTAATTATACTGCCGAAAAACAAATTGTGAAAATTTCATCAATTTCACACAGAATTTAAATGACAAATTCTGATAAGTGTGATATAATTAATAATGTATGAAAACTGAATTAAAGCCACTAAGCCTTTAATTATTATATATAATGCTTTTAGCATATGTTTTACGGAGTGATTTAATGAATGAACAAATATAAAAGTCTCGCAGTCAATACAGTGATATTTGCCATAGGAAGCTTCAGCTCAAAGATACTGATTTTGCTTCTTACCCGTTTGTATACCGGTAATATAAGTCCTGGTGACAGCAGTACAAAGGAACTTCTTGAAGTAATGGCTAATTTTCTGATTCCTATTTTCACATTTTCAATTTCAGACGCTGTAATAAGGTATGGCCTTGACAAAGCATATGACAAACGTGAGGTTTTTACGTCGACAAGTTGCATTTGTATAATCGGGCTTCTATCGATGATAATATTCTTTCCTCTGTTTAATCTTGTTCCGTTCCTTAGCTTTTTGAAGGGCTATAATCTTCTTTTGTTTACATATGTATGTACATCATCATTGCGTTCGATATGTTCGCAGTTTGTCAGAGCAAGGGGTCTTGTAAAGCTTTTTTCTTTCGATGGAATTTTAACAACACTTGTTTTGTTTGTGCTCAATATCGTATTTATTTCGTGTCTTGACCTTGGAGTAACAGGATTTCTGCTTGCAGTAATACTTTCCGATTTCTTTTCATCAGTTTTTCTTTTTATCACAGCAGGACTTCACAAATATCTCAATCTTCATTATTTTAATAAAGAACTTTCAAAGATTATGCTTAAATATTCTGCTCCTTTGATACCAACAACGATTATGTGGGTTATAACCGGATTTTCAGACAGACTTTTTATCAGATATATGCACAGCGATGTTGTTACACTCGGTGAAACTGCCGCAGGTATATATGGTTATGCAACAAAGGTACCAAATATAATTCTTATGGTATCAACGATTTTCTTCCAGGCATGGAATATGTCGGCTATAACGGAGAACGATTCCGCAGACCGCAGTGAATTTTATGAGCGTGTTTATTCTGCATATCAGTCGCTTATGTATGTTGCATCAGCATTTATAATTGGAGCTGTACAGTTTATAACCCCAATATTGATTGATACAGAAAAATTCAAAGAATATGAAAATGTGTACGTTTATACGCCACTGCTTGTAATCGGAGTGCTTATGATGTGCTTCAATCAGTTTATCAGCAGTATTTATTCAGCAACCTGCCACACGATAAATTCGTTCTGGACGAGCTTTGCTGCAAGTGCAGTCAATATAATCCTTAATATATTCCTCATAAAACGCTATGGTATCCAAGGAGCATCGCTTGCAACGCTTATAAGTTATTTTGTGTGCTATGCAATCAGAATATTCGATGCAAGAAGATATGTTCCATTCAAAGTAAATTATGTTCTATTCTTTTCAAATATAGCAGTGCTTGTCGGAATGAGTGCAGCAATCATATTCAGTCCGCCGCATTACGCTGTTTACCTTGTTGCGGGATTTATTTTCACATTAGTGTCAAATTACAAAAATATAATGCTGACAATGAAAAAGCTCATAAAGAGAGCAGGATAAAAAGAATAATTACGATGTCTCCGGACAATAATATATTATGGGAATCTCTAAAAAACATTTCTGGAAAATAAATGTGACATAAGTGCTTTTAGAGATTTCATTATTGAACGGAGGCGATTTTTTTGAATATTACACCTGAATTGTACAGTGATATGAGTAAGAATGCATCACCGAAATCAAAAACGTTAAAGAACGTATTGTCGGCATTTTTTACAGGCGGAGGAATATGTGTGACAGGACAGCTTCTGCTTGAGCTTTTTGACGGTATTGGACTTGAGAAAACCGATGCTGCTGCATGGACATCAATAGTTCTTGTTGGACTCAGTGCAATATGTACCGGATTTGGCTGGTATGAGAAGCTTGCAAAGCACGCCGGAGCCGGAACACTCGTACCTATAACCGGTTTTTCAAATGCGATAGCGTCATCTGCGATAGAAGCAAAGTCAGAAGGACTTATACTTGGAGTTGGAGCAAAAATTTTCACGATAGCAGGACCGGTTATATTATATGGCTGTTCAGCGTCGATTATTTATGGACTTATTTATTATTTTGTGAAATGAAAAAGGCTGTCGAAAGACAGCCTTTTATTATAAGTATTAAATTATCTTGTTTTGTAAAGCAGCCATATGAGTTCAATAGCACCGACACCGATAAATCCCATCATAGTACGCATACCGGGTTTTTTAACTTTGAATCTTGTAATGAATGCAAGTGCGATAATAAACAGGAAAAAACCATAAACTATTGGGAAGTATTCAGCCCCGATTTCTTTTTTGAAGCTGTAGAGAAGCGGGAGAATAAGTGATACGCTTGTAACAGGCAGACCTTCATATTCACGGCGGTTTTCAGTAGTTTTCTTTTGGCGTTCGTCCTCCATCACGTTGAAGTAGGCAAGTCTTATTACAGCGCAAAGAGGGAAAAGAATAAGTATTGGCAAATCAGCCCAACCGTTCATACCGACAGAATAACCGATTACTGAGGGCAGAACGCCGAAGCAGACGAGGTCGCATAAAGAATCTATCTGAATGCCGAATTTTTTTTCTGCGTCGGTACGTTTTCGTGTTCTGGCGATTTTGCCGTCGAACATATCACAAAGTCCTGATATCATAAGGCAGATTATTGCGTAAAGAGGTCTTGACTGCATACCGCCGATACCGCAGGCAAAGTAGATGCCGAAAACGGACGAAACAAGGCTTAAATAAGTAAGAATGACTGTATAATTGTAAAATCCTATCATGCTAACCTCTCAATATATAATAAAAATAAGTGAACGAATTTATAAAAGATAATGAATCTATTATATCATAAAAAGAAACAGGTTGCAAGTGGGAAGTAGAATTTTGTTTATTTTTTGACAGTTTTTTTAGTAACGGAGCGTTTTGGCTTAGAAGTTTTATTGGCTGCTGAGGAACTTTTGGCTTTGGCACGTTCACTGCGAAGCTTTTTAGCATTGGCAAGTTTGTAAGCCTCGTCATAGAAAAATTCCTGAGAGTTTATAAGCGGTTCGGATGGGTCAGGAGACTGTTTTGAGTATGTGCCGTCGTTTTCGAGAATACGGGCCTTGACGTTATCGGAGAGCATTACATCGAACATTTTAAGAATACGTTCTTTAAGTTTTGTGTCGGTTATAGGTGCGGCGACTTCAACACGTTTTATGGTATTTCGTGTCATATAGTCTGCTGAACTTATGTAGATGCTTGAATCTTTGCCTTTTCCGAATATATATATTCGGCTGTGCTCGAGAAAACGTCCGACGATGCTTCTTACCGAGACATTATCTGTTAAACCTTCAACAGCCGGGATAAGACAGCAGATTCCACGAATTACAAGTTCAACTTTTACGCCTGCCTGAGAAGCTTCAATAAGCTTGTTAATAATGACGGTATCAGCAAGTGAGTTGATTTTTGCGCCGATATAGCCGTTGCCGCCGTCTTTTGCGAGAGCTATCTGTTGGTCTGCCATAGCAAGAATGTTGTTACGCAGGCATTGCGGAGCTACAAGCAGCTTATTTGTTTGTGTTACGAAAGTACCTGTAAGCAGGGAATCGAAGATATTTTCAGCGTCCTCGGCAATTTCCCTGTCAGCTGTCATAAGGGTGATGTCGGTATAAAGAGTTGCAGTTTTTTCGTTATAATTGCCTGTACCTATCTGTGTGACGTAATCGAAACCGGAAGAGGATTTTCTTGTTATTAAGAGGAGCTTTGAATGAGCTTTAAAATTTTTTGGTCCATATATAATGTGGCAGCCTGACTGCTGTAAAATTTTGGACCATTCGATATTATTTTCCTCATCAAATCTTGCCCGCAGTTCAATCATAACGAGAACGTCCTTGCCGTTTTCGGCAGCACTGCAAAGAGCGTCGATAACTTTGCTGTTTCTTGCGAGACGGTATAGAGTGATTTTAATTGAGGTTACCCTTGAATCGACAGCGGCTTCACGAAGAAGACGAATAAAAGGTTCCATAGATTCATAAGGATAAGTAAGGAGGATGTCCTTTGACTTTATTTGTGAGAACATAGAGCGGCCGTCAGTGACCATAGGGGATTTCTGAGGGTCACGCTTGGGGTATTTAAGAGCCGTATTATTTGATTCACTTTGAAGCATAAATAGGTAAGATAGGTCAAGCGGAATTCTTGAATAGAATACACGTTCATTTTTCAGTTGAAGCTTTTTGCAGATATAGTCAAGAGCAGCACGGCTGAATTCACCTGAAAGTTCGAGGCGAACAGGAGCAAGGCGTTTTCTTCTGTTTATGACATCGGTCATAAATTCTCTGAAATCGTCTGACTGTTCGGAGAAATCAATATCGGCGTTTCGTGTTACACGCAGAATAGTTTTGTCTATGACTTTAAAGTTTTTGAAAACGGTGTCGGCGAATTGAAGAATAATTTCCTCAGCAGGAATGAATCTTTTTCCTTCGTTGTCCAAAGGAATAAGACGTTCAAAGTGTTCGTGCTTGACGGGGATTATGCCGACTTTTGTATCTTTTTTGCTGAAAAGCTGTACAGCGACGTAAAGCTCTTTGTTTTTGAGAAAAGGGAAGGGATGCTGTTTGTCAATGATGATAGGGAAGATAAGGGGTTTGATTTCTCTTTTGAAGTAAAGTTCGAGGAAGTGTTTTTCGTCTTCGGTAGCTGTATCGAAAGTGACGTGGCAGTATCCGTATGGTTTCAGTTTATCCATAGTTAGATTATACGCTTCCTCAGCGACAGGCTGCAATCTTCTGACGGCAGTAAAAATGGAGTCAAGCTGTTGAAAAGCGGTCATATCGGTTTTGTCCTCACGTTTATCCTTATCCCGTTTTGATTCATCGGTAAGTGAGCCGACTCTTACCATAAAGAATTCGTCGAGGTTATTCTGATATATTGCAGAAAAAGTAAGTCTTTCAAGAAGTGGTACATTATCATCGAGAGCTTCTTCGAGAACTCTTTTGTTGAATTTAAGCCATGAAAGCTCACGATTTTCGAGACATTCCATAAAAAATCCTCCGTAAATAAAAATAATAGTTAAGAGTTACGTTTATGTTAAGCCTTGTGCAAATTATATTATGCAGTAACAGGCTAAATAATCAGTGCATTATTGTTATTATTATATAACATTTATCATTACACGTCAAGTTAAATATTCCAAGTAATAATTTAACATTGGATTTTTTAAAAAAAAGCAAGTAAAAGTCGCTTAAAATTGAGAAAGATCATAAAAATATGATTATTTTAGAAGATTAAAATAATTAGTAGTTTGGTCAGAATTATAGAAAAAAACTGTAAATTTTTGGTGAATTTAAAGGTAAAAATATATTAAAAACTTGTGAATGGTTATTGACAATGGGGATAATTTGTGGTATTATAAACATAATGTTTATTGTTAGTAAAAAATAACAAACAGAATTTTTATTACTTTAATTTTATTTCACAATACTTATTTCAAAGGAGTTTTGCTTTGGTGTATCAAAAGGCTTTTTTGTTTAACGGAATCGGTTCTGAGCCTGAAAGACTTCTTTCTAAGATGACAAAAGACATGGTTGAAAAGTTTAAGCAATATCAGTTTGAGGCGTTTTCATTAGTTAATCTGAACACCGATATTGAAAAAAATTATCCCGAAGATAAACTGATTGCAAAGTGGATAACTTCTTCTGTTTGTGACAAGGTTGTTTTTGAAAAGTTCATCGAAAGGGGAATTTTTCCTGATATAGGTGCAGGATACAGCTCGGGCATAGTAAGCATATGTGCGGCGTTTTCGGTATTTACATATGAATTTGCATATAAAATTATAATGTCAAACAAATTGACTATGAATGCACTTAAAGCAAATAACAAAAATCTTGATATGGGCGTTATAATAGGTCTTGACGTGAATTTCGTAAGGGAACTTATAAGTAAATTTCATTTGGAAAATAAGGTGTTCATCGGAAGCATCAATTCAAAGGTGTACACACTTATTACAGGTGAAGCCGATTCAGTTGAATTGCTGCTCAATGCCGCTTCTGACGAGGGTGCAATGAAGTCAATTAAAATGAATGTCGGAATTTCATATCATTGTCCTTTGATAGCTCCGTATTGCTTAGAGTATAACAGCTTTTGTGCTACCGGAAAATATAATGATCCAGATTATCCGATAATTTCAGTTTATGACCGTAGAATTATGACTTCTGCTGACGACCTCAGACAAGAAAATTGCATAAATGTTCCATCACCACTCAGATGGGATCTTACTCTTTGCAGACTTGAAGAACTCGGCGTTACAGAATTTTTCGATATGAGTGCAGACTGCACTATTAAAAGATTTTCAAGATGTGAATGCAAATCAACAAAAATATTTGCTCATACCGATATATAAGACAAGCTAATAATTCCTGCCTGAAATAATATCATTAATAAATTTATAGTATATAATGGCCTTAAAGGTCTATTATTATAAAACATTTTTATGGAGGTTTGCTATGAGAACTATAACTGAAGAAATCAGAAATGACATCGAAAACATGATTTTCGACTACTATGCAGAGGAATGCGAAGTCGACAGATCGGAAATTACTATGCAGTCAAACCCTCAGGAAGAACTTGGCGGTGACTCACTTATGTTTGTAGAACTTATTGAACTTGCTTCAGATAAGTACAACCTCGACGTAAAGCTGCAAAGTGTCGGAAAATATATGCTCAAAGCTCCGCTTAATACCATGAAGGACGTTGTTGACGTTTTCTGTAAGATTTATCAGTACGGAAACGACATCGTTAATTTATAAAATTATGGAAACCTATATTTCAAATATTTCGTCATTAAAAATAGACTCTGATATAGCTTTTGTAACGATACAGAACGGAGCTAAAAATCTGCTTACAACACCGGAATTTTTCGATATTGATATGCTTGAAGATCTGCTTTACAGCAATCAACAGGTGAAAGCCGTAATAATCAGTGGCTCAGGCAAGCATTTTTCTCACGGAGCAGATGTAAACTCGTTTTCGTCAGAAACAAATGAGGACCTTCTTACGGAAAAACTTGAAAATGCAAAAGAACTTCTGCGTTTTATCGAAAAACTGCCCATTGTTACGGTCGCCGCAATAAACGGCGGATGCTTTGGCGGAGGTCTTGAAATAGCTTTGAGCTGTCAGTTCAGAATTTGTGCATACAATGCTTTTCTCGGACTTCCAGAAATAATGCACGGCGTTATTCCGGGAATGGGCGGAATTGAAAGGCTAACAAGACTTGTAGGCAAAAGCAAAGCAATATCAATGATTCTATCAGGCGAAATTATGAGTGCTGATGATGCACTCAACAACAATATTGTACATAAAATATCGGATCAAAAGGACTGCCTTCCGGATGCAATTAAATTTACGAGAGAAATGATAAACGGAAAGTCAAACGAACAAATAAACGCTATTATTAATGTTGTAAACCGCACTCTTGAAAATATGGACGATCCTTCCGGTGGAGAGTTTGAAAAGATTCTTGTTTCAAGAATGGGGAACAGATAGTGAAAAGCATTTTTAAACTAAGCGTGAGAGGCTATGAGCTTGACTCGTTCGGTCATGTTAACAACGCCGTTTACCTACAGTATGCAGAAGCTGCTAAATGGGACTTTTTCTATAAAAGCGGTATGATAGATGAGATGAAAGCAAACAACCTTTTTCCGGTCATACTCGAAAATAAACTTCGTTATATGCATGAGCTGCGAATGATGGACTGCATAACTATTACAACAGACTGGAAATGCAGCGGAAAAATTATAAGCTTTATGCAGACGTTGTTTAACGATACGATGCAGCAGACTTCGTGCAGAATAAGCGGAAAACTTATCTACACAAACAGCGAGCGGATTATGTGCGATGTTCCTGCTGAATTGATCGAATATCTGGAGAGTGATGGAATTGTTGATTGAAAGCTTCGATAATTGCCTTAAAATAAGTAAAATTGTTTCATTTGCGGAGATTTTACAAAATCAGGAACAAATTTCAAATGTACTTTATGACTCTAAAGCCTCTGCAATACTTTTTTATGTTGAAAAACCATATCTATTATCAGATAAAAACGAAAATGATGATGTCAGCACATTTATTGAGTCTCTTAGCGTGTTGACAGTCATCGCAACAGAAAATATCAATGACGTTCCTTTAAAGATTTCTATGGCTTTTGATATAAGATTATCCAAAGATCAGATTATGATTAATGAAGAAATGATAGCATTTTTTGAGTCAGAGAAGAATATCAAACGCTATAAAATTTTGTGTGGACGTAATAATACTGAACTTCTTAAACGCTTTCTTGTATCGAGAAATCATACAGAATTTTCAACTTCACTCTGCAAAATTATTGACGGTCAGAACATCTTTGAGTATGAGTGCAACGATTATATGATAAAGCTTTTTAGAGAAAAAAGTAAATTTCAATCAGATATTATTATGCAATGTATAATTTCTGCAAGAAACGGTGACAGCAGAGATATTCTTACTAAAGAGTCAGTTGGCTTTTATAAGCTTGTCAACGCCAAAGCAAAGGAATACAGCTATGGAGAATGAAAACGAATTATTCGAGATAACAAATAAAAACAATATATTGCTATTGACTATGAATGCTCCAAATAACAATATAATGACTGACGAATTTCTTCATTCATTTGAAGATGCAATTGAAAATATCGTTGATATTTCAAAAAATAACGATATAAAAGCTCTTATTATATGCTCAGGCGGCAGGCATTTCAGCGTAGGTGCGGACGTAAATTCGCTTGTAAGCAGAACTTCTGAACAATGCTTTGATATTGATGACGCTTCACAGCTTCCACAAGCTCACATCAAGCAAAAACACGCCTTTACACTTCTTTATGATATGCCAATACCAGTGATAAGTGCAATAAAGGGCTTTTGTATAGGCTCGGGTAGCGAAATTGCAGTTAATTCGCACATTCGCATTTGTGAAAAGTCATCACGAATTGGTCAGCCAGAATCTACTTTCGGAATACTTCCGGCTTTAGGCGGAATAGCTCGTACTGTCGAGATATGCGGAATTTCTACAGCCGCTGAAATAGTTTTCACAGGACATCTTTTTACGGCAACTGAAGCCTTTGAATATGGTTGGGCAGATATTGTCTGCGAGAAAAATCAATCGCTTGACCTTGCATTTAAGCTTGCTGATATAATAACAAACTCAGAACAACCATATAGTAAAGACAATATTTGCCAATATATTGAATTGCTTAGGCAATCTGCAATAACGAGATAGGATATCAGATTCATTATGAAAATAGGAATTATTGGCTACGGAAAAATGGGCAAGGATATTTTTTCATGTCTTTCTGAAAAGCTCAATGATGTTGAGTTTGTAATAATTGTGCGGCATAATGCCAATGATTTTGCCGATGATATTGTAAAGAAACTTGGAAAAGACATTCGGCGAAAAAAAATTACACAAGATCAGTATGACTTGAAGTTAAAATCATTTGTTTTCACGGACAGCTTTTCGTTGCTTTCTGACTGCAATATGGTGATTGAAGCAGTTTCCGAAAATTTGAATTTAAAACGGAATATTTTTAGTGATGTGGAAAAGCTTGTTTCACATGAATGTATTTTAGCTACAAACACTTCATCACTTTCAATCGACAAAATTTTTTCAGACGTATTATATAAAGAAAGATGTCTTGGACTGCATTTCTTTTATCCTGTAAAGCTAAGTGGCTTTATTGAGGTTAATCTACTGGAATATTCAGGTCAAACTATCAAAGAACACATAAGCATATTTGCACAAAGTATCGGTAAAAGTACTGTAACATTTCAAAAACCATACCATTTTTACCTGAATCAATTTATTTTATTCTGCATCTCAAAGGCATTTTCATTAAAGGAAAAGTATAATCTTTCAGTTTCCAATGAAATTGAAATTCTTTCAGAAATTTTCCCAATTCACGGATTGTTAGGAATGGTTGACTCCATAGGTCTTGCTCTGCTTGCACAAAGTGAATCGGAATTGCCTGTAAAGCGTATTTCAAATGACATTGAGTATGCAAAATCAATGATGAGAAAGTGGCTTGCTGATGGTTGCAGTGGCGAACCTTTATATTGGCTCGACTTTATGTCTGAATATGAATCAAATTTGACTTTCAATGATAACTTTAAAGCTTATAAAGAGCAGATTTTACTCGAAATTACAGCGGCTGTTCTTAATGAAGCTGTGCTTGCCGCCGATGATAATCAGACAAATTACAGTGGAATAATATTTGCATTGTCAGATGTCTTGGGACTTGCAGAAAATATGAGCTATTATTATAATCTCTATGGATATGACCGTATTTCAAATACTCTAAGAAGTACTGAATTATATGATTGCATTGCTACAGAAAGCTTATACAACAAATATTTATTGTGAAGGAAAGTGATTTGTTTGAAACGAGTTGTCGTAACTGGTCTTGGCGCCGTAACTGCAATAGGCAATAATGTAAATGAGTTCTGGAATAACCTTATTGACGGAAAAAGTGGATTTTCAAAAATCACACGCATTCCCATTGAAAATCACGATACAGTTGTTGCTGCTGAATGTGATGACGGATTTGAGGAGATTGCAAGAAAATATTGGGGTAAGCGTCAGCTTACCGCAACAACAAAGGGTGTAAGAATGGCACTGGCTTCGGCAGGCGAAGCCGTTGACGACTGTGCGATTGACTTTGATAAGTGTGACTGCACAAGAATCGGAACTATATATGGTGTAACTGATAATTCAAATAAGGACTCTGAAAGAGATTCACAGTTTAATATTATCCTTAAAGAAATGCCAAGCTCAGTTACTGCATTGATTACTATGAAGTATAATCTCCACGGAGCTTGCTTCAGTGTTTCTTCAGCGTGTGCATCTTCAGGATATGCTGTTTCAATTGCCGCACAGCTTATAGAATGTGGAATGTATGACGCAATGATTGTTGGTGGACTGTCAGGCGTTGTGACGCATGACCAGTTAAACGGCTTTAATCAGATACTTGCTATGTCAACAAATCCTGATCCGGAGACGGCTTGCCGTCCTTTTACAAAGAATCGTGACGGATTTGTAATGGGTGAGGGTGCTGCAACTTTAGTGCTTGAGTCTGAAGATTTTGCTAAAAGACGTAATGCGAAGATATACTGTGAGCTTGCAGGATATGGAATGTACAGTGAGGCTTCAAATATTACGGCTCCTCTTGCCAATGGCGAAGGTATGCGTATAGTTATGGAAAAAGCTATTTTTAAAAGTGGTTTGTCTTCTGACGAAATAGACTGCATTAATGCTCATGGTACGTCAACGAGAATAAATGACAGCTATGAAACTATGGCAATAAAGAATCTTTTTGGCGAAGAGGCATATTCAATTCCAATATCGTCAATAAAGTCTTCTGTCGGACATACTCTTGCTGCTGCAAGTGCTATTGAAGCTGTTGCTTCGGTAAAAACTATTGAAACAGGAATAATTCCGCCTACAATTCATTATGATGAACCTGATGATGGACTCGACCTCGATTACGTTCCGAATAAGGCGAGACACCAAAATGTAAACACTGTACTTTCAAATTCATTTGGTTTTGGCGGTCAGGATATATCGCTTATTTTCAAAAAATATTGATAAGGAGAGGCTCAGTAAGGATACCTCTAAGAAGATGATTTTAGAGGTGTCCTTATATCTATGTGTGTTAAAATTACATAGTGAGCAAATGTAGAAATGCCTATTTGCCAGATAAAAACAAATTATAAGATGAGCTGCGAAATCAAAAAAGTATTTGCAGATAAAATAGCGGAAAATGTTTCAGGTATTCTTGAAAAGCCAATACAAGCAGTTATGGTAATGCTTTCTGACGAATATATGTATATGAACAAATGTGATGATACTGTTCTTTTTGCTGAGTTCAGATATGTCAGAAACTTTGAAAGTCCACAGGAAAAGGAATATTTTCTCAAAGAATTTTCGAATAAGATGCTCAAAATATTTATGGAATTTATGTCGGTTGACCCATACAGGGTATATATGCAGTTTACTGAAATGCCTCGTGATGGCGCATGGCGTTATGTTAAATGATAATATATTGCTCTTATAAGATATTTGCAGAGATGTACCTTATTATAATTTAAAGGTAACACTGCACGGGTTTTGTTCAGTGTTGTCTCAAGAAAAGGAAGAAATTGCAATGAAATGGCCAATAAGAAATCTACTTAATCCTGTTGCTACAAGATCACTTCTTTACGGAACTGACCCATTTGACCTGGAATATGTTCTTCAAAAAATTGATGCAATCGAAACTATGAGCGGCAGGGAAATCAAAAATGTTTGGTTTACAGAATGGGAAAGGAAAGCTTCACATTATCTTAAATATGCTTTAGAGGCTGAAAATAAGGGCAATCGTATTTCAGCCGAAAGATTCTATATGCTGATAGCTCAGTGCTATTATGCAAGTTATATGATAAATACAGATGATATTGAACAAAAACGTATGGTTTATAAGAAACTTGAACAATACTATGCTAAGTCAATATTTTTTAGAAAAAATAAGTCTGAATATGTAGAAATTCCTGTGCTTCACGGAAAAGTTACAGGTTATATTCATTATCCGGATGCTGGAAACAGTGATAAGCCGTATCCATGTGTTATGACTTACTCAGGAATCGGCAGTTGCAAGGAAGAACTCGATATGCTTGCATTGCCGTTGCTTGAAAGAGGCATTGCGGTTCTTACAGTCGATATGCCGGGTACAGGTTCTTCACTTTTCGATTATGACCTCAAATGCGTTGGAAGTCATATTGATGCTGCTATTGACGCAATGGCTGATTTCCTCGAAAAACGTAATGATATAGACTCAGAAAAAATAGCTAATTTCGGACTTTGTATGGGCGGTGGGTATGCATTCAGAGCTTCTTCAAAGCGTAAACAAACAAAGTGTTGTGTGAGTCTTTTTCCATTGTTTATTAATTATGCAAAACTTGATTCAATTCCGGTATGGATGAAACGTGGTAAATGGGCAAATTATCAGCAAGGTGAATGTGATGACTATTACAGTGCTATGAAAATTCTTGAAGAAGGTACAATAAGCTGCGATTTTCTTATGGTTCACAGCGCCGATGACAATTGGATGGACACAACAGCATCAATGTCACTTTTTGATAAGGCAAGCGGCTTTAAACAGCAGATGTGCATTGATGAGAAGCCGGCATATGTTTCGGAAGAAACAATTATGCACGCAATGCCTGTCGGTGAACAGTTTCATTGGGTAAAGCACATTGCGGCTGATTTTATAGAAGAAAGGTTAGGCGTAAGAGAATAATATGATGAAAAATAATTTTTTTCAGACTTATATTGAAAACGCTGAAAAAGCTCCTGATAAGGTTCTTCTCAGAATTGATGAGAAAACGCTTACATATCGTGAATTTCTCGACAGGACAAGTGTTGTGGCTTCAGGTATGAAGGCACTCGGAATTGGTGTTGATGACAAGATTGGCATAATTATGCCTAACAGCATTGAGTGGTATATAGTATTTTGGTCAGCAATAAGAATCGGAGCACAGCCTGTTCCGATTGACCCTCAGAGTGGAATACTTGAACTTACCAGACTTATACCGTCAACAACGGTAAGGGTTTGTTTTGCTGCTTTTAAATATAAAAGCAACAATATTTTTGATACATTGTGTCAGCTTATTCCCGATAAGCTTAGTGTTGATAAGGTAATATGCTTTGGAAATCCGGAGCAGATTCAGCTGTGTGAGCCATTTATTTCCTGCGAAAAATTTGAGGAAAACTCCTTGAATTGTAAGCCATGTGATATATATGTGCCTACTGATAATCATACAATGTCGCTTGCCTGTACTTCGGGAAGCACAGGTAATCCGAAAATTCTTTCTGTTCCATACTACGGTTTCTATGAAGCCCTTGACGATATGGGTACTTATTTGAACTTTACTTCCGATGATATTATGATGATAGGTATGACACTTTATCATCAGGGAGGGTTCGGAATGGGCTTGCAGACAACTATAAAAGGCGGTACCGTTATATATCAACCGCAGTTTAATCCGGTAACATTTCTCGAAACCGTGAAAAAATACAAGGTGTCTGTAATTCAGCTTACGTCAACTCTTGCAAAGGTACTGCTTTCAACACCTGATTTTGGCAGCTATGACCTTTCAACAGTAAAGGTGTGCTATTTTGCAGGAGAGGTTCTGCCACAGGAGCTTGCCGATGTTTTTGTAAATGAGCTTGGAATCAGAGTAATAAATATCATAGGTTCTTCGGAGACCGCAACTATGGTTGTATGGGACTCGGACTGTGATTATGATGTTGATCCAAGTGATTTCAGAAAATTGCCGTTTACCGATTTCAAGGTAATAGATGCAAAGCATAATGACGTCGGATATGATGAGGTGGGAGAGCTTTGCATAAATACAACCGGAGTTATTACGGATTATTTTGGAAATGCTGAGCTTTCTGCTGAAAAAATAATAGTTGATGCTGAGGGAAAAAGATGGTTCTGCACAGGTGACCTTGTAAAACGTCTCAGAGACAACCGTGTGAGATTTGCCGGAAGAAGTAAACGAATCATCAAAAGAGGCGGAAATCTTGTTCACGCCGAGGAGGTAGAGGCAGCACTTCTCACTTATCCAAAAGTAGCCGCAATTGCAGTTATCGCTGAAGATCACCCGGTTATCGGTCAGCAGATAGTTGCTTATATCCAGCCTGCCGGTGATGAAAAAATTACAAGGGGTGAGCTTGCACGTTATTTTGACGGTAAACTTTCGGCGTACAAGCTGCCTGATAAAATTGTTCTTGTTGACGAAATACCGAAGGATGTCGGAAAGGTACAGTTTAAATATATTCGTGAAAAGAAAGTAGTTGAATAACTAATATGAATAATCTTGATTGGGAAAAATTTGTCGTTTATGTATCTGATTATGTTGGAGTTGACGCATCGGAGATAAGCAGAGATACAGATGTTTACGAAGACCTCTGCCTTGATTCGCTTGGACTTTTCGGGCTTGGTGATTTCATAACCGATACTTATAAGCTGAATGTTCCTCTTTCGTCTGTTGCAATGGTATGCAAGGTGGGGGATATCTTTGATATTCTTAACGAGCAGGGAAAGCCCTCGGAGGATTAAATGAAGCTTTTTATTTTACCGCACGCAGGAGGCTCTGCAAAGAGCTACTGTGCATTCAAGCATTTTCTTCCGCAGGAAATTGAACTTGTACCTCTTGAGCCGTCTGGTAGGGGAGCACGCTTGGGTGAGCCGTTCTTCGATAATATTCCAGACTGTGTAACTGATTTGATTGACAAGAATCTAAGCCTTATAAAAAGTGATTCATTTGCAATTTTCGGTCACAGTATGGGAACTATGCTTGCTTGTGAGATGACAAAGCAGCTCAAAGAAAAGTACGGCTTAGAGCCGGTATACGTTTTCCTTTCGGGTAAATCCGCTCCTGACGATAATTTTTTTCTTCCTATAGGAAATAATCCTGACGATGACACTATTATTGCATTTTTTGTTGAGCATAATATGCTTCCGGTTCAGGTTACATCAAATGAGAAAATGCTGAAGCTGTTTGGCGGAATACTTTGTGCTGATATTAAGATGTCGCAGAAGTATTGTCTTACTCCTGATAAATTCAGATTTGAGTGTCCTGTAAGCGTTTTGTATGGTGAAGACGATGAGTTTTTAAAGCTTTGCGATATAAGTGGCTGGAAGAACTTTTCAAAATCTTTATGTGATTTTTACAGTTTCAGCGGCGGTCACTTTTATTATTCTGACTGCAAAGAAGATGTATGCAATCTTATTGTGAAAAAGCTTTTGGACATCATTTAAGAAATTTTTAAACAAAAAGTCCACGGAAAATAATCCGTGGACTTTTATTTTTGATGTTATATAAAGTGTTTTCAGTTTACCTTAGGAAGGTCACTGAGTGATTTTTGAATTTCCTCATCAGTAGGAATGTAATCTGACATAGTACCGTTATTGAACTTTTCGTAAGCGAACATATCGAAATATCCGGTACCTGTAAGGCCAAAGAGGATAGTTTTTTCCTCACCTGTTTCCCTGCATTTGAGAGCTTCGTCGATAGCGACTCTTATAGCGTGGCTACTTTCAGGAGCAGGAAGGATTCCTTCAACTCTCGCAAATTGTTCTGCAGCAGCAAAAACGGAAGTTTGTTCAACAGAAACTGCTTCCATAAGCTTCTGGTTGTAAAGTTCTGAAAGGATAGCACTCATACCGTGATATCTCAGACCGCCGGCGTGGTTAGGAGCAGGCATAAAGCCACTGCCGAGAGTATACATTTTCTGGAGAGGGCAAACCTTACCAGTGTCACAGAAGTCGTAAGCATATGTACCACGAGTAAAGCTTGGGCATGAAGCAGGTTCAACGGCGATGAAGCGATAGTCAGCCTCACCACGAAGCTTCTGACCCATAAACGGAGAGATAAGACCGCCGAGGTTAGAACCGCCGCCTGCACAGCCGATAATGATATCAGGCTTTATGCCATACTTGTCCATAGCAGCTTTTGATTCGAGACCGATAACGGACTGATGCAAGAGAACCTGAGAAAGAACAGAACCAAGAACATATCGGTAACCTTCCTGACAAGTAGCAGCTTCAACGGCTTCTGAGATAGCACAGCCGAGGCTTCCGTTAGTGCCTGGGAACTGTTCAAGAATTTTTCTGCCTACAGCAGTAGTGTCTGAAGGTGAAGGAGTGACTTTTGCACCGTAAGTTCTCATAACCTCACGTCTGAAAGGTTTCTGTTCATATGAAACCTTTACCATATATACCTGACAATCGAGGTCGAAATAAGAGCAAGCCATAGAAAGGGCAGTACCCCACTGACCAGCACCTGTTTCGGTTGTAACGCCTTTGAGACCTTGCTTTTTAGCGTAGTAAGCCTGAGCTATAGCGGAATTAAGTTTGTGGCTTCCGCTTGTATTGTTACCTTCAAATTTGTAGTAAATTTTAGCAGGAGTACCAAGCTTTTTTTCAAGGCAGTAAGCTCTTACGAGAGGTGATGGGCGGTACATTTTATAAAAGTTAATGATTTCCTCAGGAATATCAATATAAGGAGTAGTGTCATCGAGTTCCTGTTTAGCGAGTTCAGTGCAGAATACGTGGCTGAGGTCATCGACAGTAACAGGTTTGCCATTGGCAGGATTGAGAAGTGAAGCTGGTTTTTTCTTCATATCGGCACGGACATTGTACCATTGTTTAGGAAGTTCATTTTCCTCGAGGTAAATTTTGTAAGGGATTTTTTCATTGGACATAATAAGAGACTCCTTTCAGGTATAAAAATTATTTTCAAAAATAAAAAGCTCTTGTCACGGCAAATAAAAATGCCGGGACAAGAGCGAAAACTCTTGCGGTGCCACCCTGCTTAACGTAAAAATACGTTCACTTGATGTGTAAAGGAAAAAATACACTGATTCTTATAACGCTGAATCGTTGCGGCGCACCTAATATGCAAAAGCAATTCGGATAGCCCTCAAAAGCCCATTCAATGGCGAAATCGATACTGTCTTGCACCAAGCGGCAGTTCTCTGAAAAAGATGACGACATTTACTTACACTTTCTCAATGGTTTATAAAATTATACCATACAATTAAACGTTTGTCAATATCGAACTAAAAATTTTGTACATTATTTCGTTTGTTTTATGTAAATTCTTGTAGTATGCTTAAAAAATCATAAGTTTTGGATATTGCATTCACAGTTTGTGATAGCACCTGTTGGGCAGGCATCAAAGCAGGCACCACAGCTTGTGCATTTTGAGTAATCTATAACTGCATGGAAATCAATGATGTGGATAGCGTCATTAAGGCATTTTTTCTCGCAGATTTTGCAGCCTATGCAGCCGACAGAGCAGTTTTGTTTTGTAATTTTACCGTTATCCTTTGATGAGCAGGCGACATCAATGTGACAGGTGACAGGCCTTAGTGTAATCAGGCTGTTAGGGCAGACATTAACGCATTTTCCGCAGGCAATGCAGTTATATTTGTTAATTTCAGCGATACCGTTGCAGATGCTAATGCAGTTTGTGTCGCAGACAGAAACGCAGTCGCCAAGACCTATGCAGCCGAATGTACAAAGACCGTTTCCGCCATAGAATCTTTTGGCGGCAGAGCAGGAAGAGATACCTATGAAATCAAATTTCTTTGTAGTGACTCTGCAGTTTCCGCCGCAGTGCAGAACGGCAGCCTGAGCAGTAAAAGCGTCCGCTTTTGTACCCATTATAGCTGCAATTTTTTCCGATGTTGAAGCACCGCCAGGTCTGCAAAGGTTTGAAGCCGCACCGCTTGATACGATAGCATCTGCATAGTCAGAGCAGCCGGCAAATCCGCAGGCACCGCAGTTTGCCTGAGGCAGGACATCACTTATAAGTTCGATTCTCTGGTCTGTCTTGACTTCAAAGAGTTTTGAAGCAACCGTCAGAAGAATACCTGCAATGATGCCGATAATTGCAAAAATAACAACAGGAAGAATAAAAGTATTAAACATAGTCGTCCTCCTAACTCATAAGCCCGGAGAAAGCCATAAAGCTTACCGATACAATTGAGGCGGCAATGAGAGTACTCGGAACGCCCTTGAAGGTTGCAGGAATATCAGCGGTTTCGAGTCTTGAGCGGACTCCGGAAAAGAGTATAAGTGCGAGAGTGAAAGCCATTCCGACGAAAACCGAGTTAAGGATTGCATAACCGAAGCTGAAACCGTTGTCGATATTTTGAAGTGTAACGCCAAGTACAGCACAATTGGTTGTAATAAGCGGAAGATAGACTCCAAGAGCTTTATAAAGAGGCGGCATAACTTTTTTCAGGATAATTTCTACGAGCTGAACGAAAAGTGCAATGATGAGTATAAAAGCGACTGTTCGCAGGTATGTAAGGTTATTTGGTTCAAGAATCAGTGCATATACAGGGTAAGTAACGAGTGTTGCGCAAGCCATTACAAAGATGACTGCAGCACCCATTCCGAGACTTGAAGAAAGCTTTTTTGAGACTCCGAGAAACGGACATATTCCCATAAATTTTGAAAGTACAATGTTGTCGGTGAGTATAGCAGTTATCATAAGAGTAAAAACAGTTTTCATAATTATTTTTCGCACTCTCCTTTACCGGCACATATTGAGGCATTGGGACATCCTGAGCAGCCAATTTTTTCTGGTGGTTTTTGTCCCTTGAGCTTGTTGACAGCGGCGATAATGCAGCCGAGTACGAAAAATCCTCCTGCCGGCATTATGAAGATGGTCATAGGCTGGATTTCTTCTGAAAGAGTAATGCCCATCCACTTACCTGCACCAAGGATTTCACGGAAAGAACCCATGGTGAAAAGTGAGAGAGTGAAGCCAAGGCCCATACCGAGTCCGTCGAGAACTGATGGGAGTACTTTATTTTTTGAAGCAAACATTTCTGCACGTCCGAGAATAATGCAGTTTACGGTAATAAGTGAAAGAAATGTGCCAAGAGCGTCGTAAAGACCCGGCAGATAGCCGTGCAGAAGAAATTCAACAAGCGTTACAAAGCCTGCTATTATGACGATGTAGCATGGAAGCTTTACGGCTTTGGGTATAACATTTTTCAGCAGTGAAATCATAAGATTTGAGCAGATAAGGACAAAAGTTGTAGCCAGACCCATGCCGAGTCCGTTTGAAGCCTGAGTTGTTATTGCCAGTGTTGGACACATTCCGAGAAGTCCTACAAGAGTAGGGTTTTCCTTAATAAGACCTTTTGAAAATTCCTTGAAATTACTCATTGAAAATCGCCTCCTTGTTGTTATTGTAGGTGTTCAGAGCGATTTTCACAGCGCTTTGCATACCTCTTGAAGAATATGACGCACCGGTTATAATAGTATCGTCAGTAAATTCAGGCTTTGAGAGTCCGATGTATTTGTTTATGTATGAAGCGTCCTGAATTTTAGTTCCGAGACCTGTAGTTTCTTTTATTGAAACAATGCTGATACCGCATACGCTTCCGGAACTGTCAATGCCTATAAGAGCCTGAATACCGTCTTTTTTGTAGCCGTCAACTGTAATGTCAAAAATAGCTCTGCCCTTGTTATCTGTTATGACCTGTGAGACATTTTTGAAAGATTTTTTGCTGATTTTGTAATCAGCACTGCCGAAAACATCTTCAAGGCTGCTTGAAAGCTTATTTTTCTGAGCCTGTTCAATTTTCGGAGCTGTAAGGTCTGAGGCAAATGCGAGAACTCCGCTTACGATTATACATATAATAGTAAGAACCAAAGGTGGCATAATTTTTTTCATATCATACATTCTCCTTTACAGGCTCAGATGCACCCAAAGGTTTTGTCATGGTAAATCTGTCGATATAAGGGGTAAGAATATTCATAAGAAGGATAGAGAATGAAACGCCCTCGGGGTAACTTCCGAACTGTCTGATTACAAATGTAATGATACCGCAGCCAAGTCCGAAAATGAGTTTTCCTTTTGATGTTATCGGAGTTGTTACATAGTCCGTCGCCATAAAAAATGCTCCGAGAAGAAGACCTCCCGACAGCACCTGATAAATCGGATCATTGCCTGCGATAAGCTCTAAAGCGGCAAGTGAACCTATAAAAGCAAGTGGAGTTACCGGCGAAATTACTTTCATTGCAATAAGGAAAATTCCGCCGATAATCAGAGCCAATGCACATACTTCACCGATACAGCCGCCTGTGTTGCCTAAAAGCAGGTCGGTGTATGACGCATTTCCTGTTACGAGTGGAGTAGCACCAGTTGTTACAGAGCCGCCGTGCAGTAGTGATGTAGCACCTGTTTCTACAGAACCACTTTGCAATAGAGAAGTTGCACCTGTTGTTACGGTGCCGTCAGCACCTTTCATAAAGCGAGTTATACTCCATGTGGTCATATCTGAGGTGAAAGAGAGCATAAGTACGATTCTTGCGAGAATTGCTGGGTTTGCAAAATTCTGACCAAGACCGCCGAAAAGTTGTTTTGCGATAACAACGGCGATAAAGCAACCAATTATTGCCTGCCATAAAGGGAGCGTAGATGGAAGATTCATAGCAAGAAGAAGTCCAGTAACAGCGGCACTCAGGTCTGAAATTGTCTGACGTCTTTTCATAATGATGCGGCATATTCCTTCAAAAGCAACTGACGCAACAACGCATACAAGAGTCAACAGGAGTGCACGAAGTCCAAACATAACTATACCGACTGTCAGTGATGGCAGCAGTGCAATGATTACAAGCAGCATAATTTTTCTTGTAGAGATGCTGTCTGTGATGTGTGGTGATGCAGAAATTTTAAGCATAAAAACACTCCTTTTACTTTGCAGTTCGTGGCAGAATGGCTTTTGCAAGCTGATTTGTTTCCGCAAGTTTGCGCTTTGACGGACAAACGTAAGTGCAGCAGCCACAGTTTATGCAAAGGTTGACCTTTAACTTCTGAAGTGACGAAATATCACGTCTTATGTAAGCTTTTTCGATTTCGGTAGGCATCAGGTTAATCGGACAAGCTCTTACGCATCTGCCGCATCTTATGCAGGCGGACTCACGGTTTTCGGTAATTTTTTCCATAGCCAGAACAGCACCGTTAGCCTTGCATACAGGCTGATTTATGTCAAATACTGTCATACCCATCATAGGACCGCCCATAATAAGCTTTTTGATTTTTGATATATTGCACTGCGCATTTTCAAGAACGTATGAAACCGAAGTTCCGATTGGAACCAGATAGTTACCGCTTTTGCCTACGGTATCGCCGTCGACAGTCAGAACACGCTCAACAAGAGGCATTCCGGTTTTGAAGAATCTTGCAAGAAGGATTGCTGTTGAGACGTTTACAACAATAACTCCGACATCTGATGGAAGCTTGCCCTCATCTACAATACGTCCTGTGCAGTTGTAAATCATTATTTTTTCGCCGCCCTGAGGGTAAAGTGATGGCAGAACTTTTACCTCAGTATTTTTAATATTGGCGGTTTTCTTGGTGAGAAGCTCGGCTGAAGCAGTTTTGTTGTCCTCAATACCGATGATAACGTGAGGAATATCAAGCATATGTGAGATAAGTTCAATACCGTATGCAAGCTCGTCGGGGTATTCAAGCATCATTCTGTCGTCCGATGTAAGATAAGGTTCGCATTCGGCGGCATTTATAATAAGCGTATCAATTTTTGCGTCGGTAGACAGCTTTACATGAGTTGGAAAGCCTGCGCCTCCAAGACCAACCATACCGCTTTCCCGAACTGCTTTTATGAACGAAGCTTTGTCGGATATGACAGGAGACTTTACACTTTCACAGAGAGTCTGCTTGCCATCGCATTGTATTTCTATAGCCTTGCACATATTGCCTGATGGCAGTTGATAATCTGAAATTGCAGTAACTGTTCCTGAAACTCCCGAATGAACCGGAACGGAGAAGAACGCCTGATTATCACCGATTTTCTGACCTACACAAACAAAGTCACCTACATTCACAATAGGTTCGCAAGCTGCTCCCATATTCATAGACATAGGAATCCTTACCGACTCTGGAATACCTAGTCGGACTATAGGGCAGTTTTCAGTATTTTTGTTATGCCCAAGCCGTATACAGTTAAGTTTTTTCATTATGACCTCCAAATAAATATATTTTTATTATGTCAGTAAGAAATTCGATAGAGGTGCTATTATGAATTTCTATAACCGTGATGAAGAATCGATTGTCTGTTTGTGGAGTTTAGAAGAAGTTCTTATTATAGGTTACCTAAAAAATTCTTTTGATAAAAAACAGCTATGTACGGCATCTGCTTTTCATTTAATCAAATGAGTTTTTAAAGGCACCCTACAGCTTTTGAGTATGAGTGAGAGAAGAAATCCTGTCAGAGAGCCTGTAAGACAGCCGGCAATAATCAGTATAGGACTGTATGTGGCGGCGGACGACAGTGAACCCATTATAAGCCCTGCTGCAATAATCTGACCGATATTATGTGTGACTGCTCCACAAACGCTGATCATTACAGTTGAGGATTTTGTGAAGCGGAAAAGCATAAGCATAACAGCGAGTGAAAGAATTCCGCCAGAAGCCGACATTATCGAAGCGGTAAAACCTCTTGTAAGAAGGACGAATGCAGATTTAAGGACGGTAATTGTGGCTGCTGACGGGAAATCTATTTTCATGAAAGCAAACATAACCACAATTCCCGCAAGTCCCGGTTTAGCACCAAGTGGAAGCGGTAAAGGTACAATGCTTTCGATATATGAAAGTGTGCAGGCGAGTGCAAGAAGAATACCCGAAAGTGCAATACGGTATGTTTTTTTCACATTATAGCTCCTTACCCGACGATGACATCTGTATTTTCCGTTGAATCTGAAATTGTAACGGATACTTTTTTCGGAAGGCATATTATGGATTCGCCGCACTTGTTAATTTTTCCTGTTTTCATGCAGATTTTATCTGTGCAGTCAGAGCTGTCGACATATATACAGCCGTTATGCACTGTAAAAAATATATTGTCAGCACCTTTTACGCTGAAATGCTCTGATTCTTTTGAAAGAGGAATAACAGCAGCAGTTTTTCCGTTGATGCTGATGATTGCTGATTTACCGTTATTACCGTTTCTTAGGAAAATAATGAGCAGACACAGCAGAATTACGATAATAATTATCAGTGCTTCAGAAAGCTTTAGAAATCTTGTATTCATAAATTATACAGCCTTAAAGTCGAGATTACGGCTTATATATGATTTGCCGTTTTTGTCGAATGCGGCGACTTTGAAGTCGTCAGAAGAAAGAAAGCGGTTGATATTTTTTGTACCTCCAATAAATATCAGCGTGGACAGATAGTCCGAAAGTATGCCGCTCTGGCAGAAAACGGTTACTGATGTAAGGTCGCTTTCGGACGGATATCCTGTTGAAAGGTCAATTATATGACAGTAATTTTTTCCGTCGATGGTGAAAAAACGTTCATAGCCGCCTGACGTTGATAAAAAGCAGGATTTTACGTTTACCGTTCCAAGAAAGCCATTGCCGTCCGGATTTCGTATCTGCACATTGAAATCTGAGCCGTCGCTTTTTTCACCGTAAAGCAGAACTGATGAGGTCATTGAAATTACGGCAGATTTGCATTTGGATTTGTCAAGAATGTCTTTGCATTTGTCGAGTGCATAGCCCTTTGCGAAAGCACCGGTGTCAATTTTGCAGCCGTCCGAAAGTGAAATATTATTGCCGTCTGTACAAATCAGATTATCGCCGATTGATGCAAGAGCATCTTTTGTTTCGGACTGCTTTGGAAGTTTAAGTGACTTACCTGCTTCTTTCCATAAAAGAGTGACAGCACCGCTTGAAATTTCGACATTATCGCTGTATGCTGCCGAAAGTCTCATTGAGTCATTTATAAGTCCGCAAAGGTAATCCGAACATTTTGCCGAACGTTTTTTATTAAGTCTGAAAGCTTCGCCTTTTTCGCCACATGAGTCAAATGCAGTATTCATATCCTTGAGTGCGGACGATACTTCAGCAGACGCCTGTTTACTGTCGGTTGAAATTGAACACATTGTGTCCATAACAAATATTTCTGACGAATTATTTTTGACTTCCGATGGCATACTGCACGAAAATAATGAAATCATTAAAGCCGGTATCACTATAATTTTAAATGAAAAAAATTTCAGAAACATTTGAAAACCTCTTTTAATTTAAAAAGAAAAGTGTTATAATAAAGGTATGTAATTCATTTCTTTTTTCTTGTTTTTGCTATCCTGTCTTCACTTACCTTTATCAGATTCAGCAATGATGAGGAATATTGAGGGTAATCCTTTGAAAGCGTTGCCGTTGTAATGTATAATGTTTCAGAATTGCTTATGCAATCATTATCATCAACACGGATTCCGCTTGATGCCGCCTTTATATCTGCCTCACTCATTGATATGATTGCATTAGCACTGTCATTCGCAATTACTTTAGGTATTTTGAAAAGTTTCTGGTCATTATTCGGGTTTGCATTGTAAACTATCCTGAAAAGCTTGTACACAGAAAGCATAAGGTATGATGATACCTCTTTTATTAGTGTTATACTGTTAGCTTTCTGGGCAAGTGAAAATAACATACTTATTGAATTGTTTATGATTTTTCTGTTGAAATTGATAATTTCAGGTGACGGCATTCTGTTGTTTCCGTCATCATCAGGAATATCTTCAATATTCAGAGTCTTGCCCTCAGGCTCAGGAGTTCTTCCGAGCAGGTAATCGCATAATACATTATAATAGTCTGCTATTTTTACAAGAAAACTCAGACCACATTCACGGATTCCTTTTTCATAATGCGAAAGCAACGCTTGTGATATGCCAAGGTCAAAGGCTGCCTGCTTCTGACTTATATGACGCTCTTTCCTCTGAAGAGTGATTATCCTTGAGAAATCAGAATTCAAAATATCTCCTCCTATTTATTCTAAAAAAATTTAAGAAACTATTTGACAATAATAAAACCCTATAACTTTATTATAATACAAACTGTATAATAAGTAAATGAGACAATCTATCAAATATATCTGACTATCCAAAACTATTTTTGTCTATTTTAGCAAAAACATATTAATATCAATGAGGTTGATGCCCTAAAATGTTTGGACACCCTATACTTCGGAAAGGAATTTTATATGAAAGGCTACAGAATAAGCATCATCAGACACGGTATGAGCGAGGGAAATGAAAAAGGCTTGTACATAGGACGGACGGACCTTCCACTTTCTAAAAAAGGTCAGGCACAGCTTTGCGGTAAGCTCGATGAATTTGAGTATCCTTCTGTACACAGAGTCTACTCTTCTCCAATGAAACGCTGTACAGAAACTGCTGAAATTCTTTTCCCTAATACCGAAATGTGCATTGTTGATAACCTCAAGGAACTCGATTTCGGCGAATTTGAAGGTAAAAGCGTTCAGGAGCTTATTTTTAACGACGATTACAGAGAATGGATAAAGGGCGGCATCGATAAACGTGCTCCCGGAGGCGAAAGTATGGAAGAACTTTGTGACCGCTCATACAGAGCTCTTCATGAAATAATTATGGATATGATGAACGACGGCATAACTCATAGTGCCGTTATAACTCACGGCGGAATAATCTCAAATATGCTCTCATGCTTCGGACTTCCAAAAATTGACCCGAAGGAAATCAAATGCGAATTTGGTGAGGGATTTGAAATAATTGTTACTGCTAAAATGTGGCAGCAGTCACAGGTCTTCGAGATTCTTGGCGTAGTTCCATATGAAAGACTTGAGGAAGAACAGAGCGATGACAGCGGAGAAGCTATATAAAAATGGCACCTCTAAAAACTCCTTTTGAGAAAAAACAGCTACGCACGGCATTTGCTGTGTCAACCTCCCTCATAGTGCGACAGCACGCTTTCGGAAGGTTTCCTTGCAGCTACCGTGCCTATCTTATTTTTTCTTAATCAAACGAGTTCTTAGAGCTACCCAAAAATCTTTCTAACAGGCTTATGAGGATAACTTCACTTTTGAACTGAAAAGTACCACTATTCACGAAAATACCGGAATTGCAGAATAATACATCAGAATTACCACATAATATCTATGAGGTGATTCCGATGAAAATAACTCAGCTCGTGGGCTATTCAAGAAAACTACTAAAAGGTCGCAAAACAAGGGCTTTTTTTTCTGCATTCTCATTTGCGGGAACAATTGTGTTTTTCAGATTCGCTGAAGCTGCTGCTGCAAGTACTATGCTTTATTGTACCGGACTTACTCCGTTTCAATTGTTTTCTCCTGAAAATATTGTTTGGCAGCTCTTTTTTATTTTATGCCTACTGCTTAAATGTGCTGCACTTTCCCCAATTATGCCTTCATGCGCACTGAGATTCACAAAGCTTTGCGGCAACGATGTTGCTATAAAGAATAATATGTCAGTTTTTTCTGTCATATCCGATGCAAGGCTGAATTTCAGAAGCTTTTTCACTATTCTTGCCGTAAAAATCGTTTCTCTGATTTTTATGCTGCCTGTCGGATTCTTTTTAAGTCTGGCCGTAAATTTTATTAATAATGGCTCTGAACCAATAAATGTATTTTATGCGGTGCATTGTGTGGCTATGACGCTTACCGCTTTTGGTGTGTGGATATGGGCTGTGCTTGGTATGACCGCCGTTCCATTTGCATTTCTGAAATTTCCAAATAAAAATATTATACGAATAATTGCATATTCATTCAGAATTATGAAAAACAGGCGATTTTCTATTATAAAGCTTATTGCAATCTACATTCCGTCTATGATTTTTATTGCCACTATTCCGTGGCTGCTTACAGAATTTTTCATGTCGGTTTCACTTTACATTAACATAAGCATCAAGGAGCTGGAGTATATTGAATGGACTGAAATTCACAGTCAGAACAGAGTCGCCGATAACTCTTCAAAGCTTTCTGCTTGGCTGTCAGGGCGTCTCAAGACGCCTTCTTACAAAGCTGAAACGGCTGGAAAACGGAATTACCCGTAACGGTCAGACAGTCAGAAGCATTGACCTCGTTTACGACGGAGATGTGATTGTGCTAAGTACGGCTGATGACGGCTTCCTTGAACCAAAATGCCTTGATGGCGTTGATATCGCTTACGAAAGCGATAACGTTGTAGTTTTTTGCAAGCCGTCAGGAATGCCTGTACACCCATCTATAAAGCATCAGGGCGACACGCTCGGAAACTATTTCGCATTCAAATATCCGTCACTAAAATTCAGACCGATAAATCGCCTTGACCGTGATACGTCAGGTCTTTGCGTCGTTGCTAAAAATGCCCATGCTGCCAATCGACTTCAGGGAAGCATAAAGAAAATCTATTATGCGGCAGTTCAAGGAAAAATCGCCGAAAAAGGTACTATTGACGCTTCAATTGCAAGAGAGAGGGAGTCAATTATCATAAGATGTGTGAGTCCTGACGGACAGAGAGCTGTAACTCACTACGAAAGGCTTTTAGTCGGAAAATCTTCGTCACTTGCACGGATTAACCTCGAAACAGGTCGCACACATCAGATAAGAGTCCATTTTTCATATATCGGTCACCCTCTTGAGGGCGATGACCTATACGGCGGCAGACGTGACCTTATATGCCGTCAAGCACTTCACTGCGGCTACGTTGAATTTATCGAGCCTATGAGTGGAAAACTCATAAAAGTCGAAGCTCCACTGAGCGAAGACATAAAATGTATATTTAAATAGTATAGGAGACTTTTATTATGGACAGAATTGCAAGCTTTCAGGTAGACCACACAAAAATAGGCATAGGTATGTATATTTCAAGAATAGACGGCGATATCATAACATATGATGTCAGAATGGCAAAGCCAAACGCCGGACATTATCTTGAGTACGCCGCAATCCACACAATAGAACACCTCTTTGCTACATATGCAAGAAATACTGAATTTTCAGATAATATCGTATATGTAGGACCTATGGGCTGCAGAACAGGTTTCTATTTTCTGACAAGAGGTCTGAGCCACGAGAACGCTATTAAAATAGTACATGACTCTTTCGAGTTTATTGCATCGTATAATGGAGAAATTCCGGGAGTCAGTGAGGCTGAGTGCGGCAACTACCGTGAACACGACCTTGACGGTGCTAAGAAATCAGTATTGCCGTTTCTGAACGCTACCCAAAATTACACGGTCGAAATGCTTAATTATGATTGGCATATCAAATAAGATATATGCTTTTAAATTGTGCATAATAGACAAAATTCCGATGCAATTCATATAAACTTCACAAAATGGGTTGATTTTCTCGCTCAAACTGTTATAATTATAATTTAGGCATCTCAAAAATTCTGAGAGATAGCTATGTACGACACATATAAAAACTTTTTCTCTAATCCGAATAACCGAAAGGAGCTGCTGAAATGAATATCGATGATTCCGACGAATCTACCGAAAGCATAGGTACGGAAGACGAAAATTCAAATTTCGATGACGTTTCCGCTGAGGAAAATAATTTGTCAGCAAATGACGGTAATAAGAAACATATCGGATTCTTAAAAAGAATTGCCGGTTTTATTGTAAATACGTTTATGAAGCTCGGACTTACCTGCATTAAATGTGCCGTTAAAGTTATACTTGCTGTTTTAAAAATTGCTTCACTTATAATATACGCTATAAAAGATGTTCTGCAAAGTATCTGGCATCTTATAAAAATTGTATTTAAAATTATTATTGATCCTTTCAGAAAACGTATGAAATTTTCAGAGGAGCTACGGCAGTCTCTTATCGGTGCAAGAAAAAAACAAGGAATCGCTTCATTATGGGCAGCATTTAAGGCCGTATTTATTTACTTCTTCCGTGAGGACGGTATGTTCTATACAGCCTTTAATTACGTTGTTCCTATACTTTCTGCTGCATTTCTTGTTGCTGTCATAAAATATGGTTCTGGTCTCGAATACGGAATATGCGTCGAATATAACGGAAAAGAAGTCGGAATTATTTCTGAGGAGTCTGACCTTGATGCGGCTTCAAAGGAAGTTCAGCAGCGTATTTCTTACGTCAACGATGAACAGGAAGTCGATTTTTCACCAAAAATGTCCCTTAAAATTGTCTCGGATAATGAACAGTATATAAATGCTGCCCAGCTTGCCAATAAAATGCTGTCGGAATCAAACAGAAAGCTTAAAGACGCATATGGTATCTACGTCAATGGTAAGTTTATTGGTGCGGTTCAAGACAAAACTCCTGTCGAAAATGCTTTGACAGACGTTCTGGTAAATTATAAGGCTGACGGAAATGCAAGAGATATTTCCTTTAAAGATAAGGTTGAATATAAAAAAGGTATCTATTTACAGGACAGTGTTATTGCTGAGGATAAAGCAATCGCAACACTTACGGCAACAACTCAGAAAGACACTTCATATGTTGTTCAGAAAGACGACTCGCCGGTTATTATCTGCCAGAAATTTAATATGGAACTGGATCAGTTCTATGCTAAAAATCCTTCGGCTAAAACAAGCTGCACGCCGGGTATGACAGTTACTGTTGTTGAAACTCAAAGCTATCTTCCTATTCAATATACAAGGGAAATCGAAACCGTTACATTTATAGACTACTCATCAATTCAGGTAGAAACAAGTTCGTTGAATGTAGGCACTACAGAACGTCTTGTGCGCGGCGAAAAAGGCGAAAGACACAATCAGGTCGAGGTCACTTATGTTGACGGCATTGAACACACAAGAGTTACTTTAAGCTCAAAAATTACAAAGCAACCTGTGGTTGAGCAAATAGGTATCGGAACATACACTGCTAAGCCTGCAAGCGAATCTACCCAACTCTTTGGCAACGGTCAGTACGGATGGCCAGTTGACGGAGGTTATATCAGTGACCCGTTTATAAGCGACAGAAACCATAAAGGTATGGACATTGCGGCTCCTGCAGGAACCGACATATATGCTGCTGCCGATGGCGTTATCGTTGCAGCAGGCTGGAACACAGGCGGATACGGCAACTTTGTTATGATAGACCATCTTGACGGATATGAGACGATTTACGGTCATTGCAGTGCGGTATTCGTAACTTCAGGTCAGACCGTTACACGAGGTCAGCTTATTGCTGCTGTCGGAACAACAGGCGACTCTACAGGTAACCATTGTCATTTTGAAGTCAGATATCTCGGTATGTGCGTAGACCCTGCAAAATTTATAAATACAGTTAATCCACTTGGCGATGCAAAAACAGAGGATACTACAAAGGCAACCGGCAGTAATTAGAAATAAGTTTTGCCTAATTCATTAAAAGTTTACAGAATTATTTTACCGCATTCCTTGCAAATTATATCACGTTGTGCTATAATAAACAAGTTGAGTGCGGTATTGCCGTATTTGACTGATTGCAGCAGATATGCGTTGAAGCAAAAGGTTGCCGACGGTTTGTCGGGTAATTTTTGCGGAGTATGTCCGATTTTAAACCGGGCGAAAGGGATATTGAACACAGTTTGTGGTTATTGTACAAGCGTACTTTTCTGTATGCCTGTGTACCATTTGTGTCTTTATGCACTCTTTCTCTCGGAAAATAATATATTTTCCGAGTTTTTTATTTGAGCGGCATGAAACACACGGCAACGTGTTAATCCCGGGATTCTTTCCCACCCCCACCAAATTAAACCCAAGGAGGCGAAAAACAGTGGCAGTCAACGAAAAAATCAGATTCAAGATCAAGGGATACGATCACGCTACAGTTGATATTGCAGCAGCTAAGATCGTTGAGGCAGCTAAGAGAAGCGGTGCAAGAGTTTCAGGCCCTATTCCACTTCCTACAGACAAGGAAATAGTTACTATTCTCCGTGCCGTACACATTTTCAAGGACAGCCGTGAACAGTTCGAAATGAGAACTCACAAGAGACTTATCGATGTCATCAGACCAACAGATAAGACTACAGCTGCTCTCGACAAGCTCGAAATCCCTGCAGGCGTAGACGTTGTTATGGAAGTTAAGTAATCCATACCGCTATGCAAAGTCGCATTTATTGCGAAAATGACGGTAATCCGTCGGTCACGTTGACAAACGTCAACCAATAACCTAACAGGAGGAAATGCATAATGCAAAAAGGTATTATCGGTAAGAAAATCGGTATGACACAGATTTTCAACGAAGCAGGAAAAGTTGTTCCTGTAACTGTAATCGAAGCCGGTCCGTGCGTTGTTGTACAGAAGAAAACTGTAGAAAACGATGGCTACGCTGCTTTACAGCTCGGCTACGGCGACACTAAGGTTCAGAGAGTAAACAAGCCTATGAAGGGTCACTTCGACAAGGCTGACGTTGCTTGCAAAAGCACTCTCAAGGAATTTAAATTCGAAAACTGCGAATCAGTTAATGTCGGCGATATTCTCAAGGCTGACACCTTTACTGTAGGAGACATCGTTGATGTCTGCGGTATCAGCAAGGGTAAAGGATTCCAGGGCGCTATCAAGCGTCATAACCAGCACAGACTTAAGGAAACTCACGGTACGGGTCCTGTTCACAGACAGCCAGGCTCAATGGGCGCTTGCTCATCACCATCCAGAATCTTTAAGGGCAAGGGTATGGCAGGTCACATGGGTGCTGAGCAGGTAACAGTTCAGAACCTCGAAATCGTTAAGATAGACGCAGAAAACAATCTCATTGCTATCAAGGGTGCTGTTCCGGGTCCTAAGGGCGGAATCATCTGCATCGTTGACGGCGTTAAAGCTTAAGGAAGGAGGAAGCATAAATGTCTACAATTTCAGTATTTGATATGACAGGAAGGCAGGTTTCAGAAACAGAGCTTTCAGATTCTGTTTTCGGAATTACTCCAAATGAAGCTGTTATGCACGATATGGTAGTAAATTACCTCGCAAACCAGCGTCAGGGTACTCAGTCAACTCTTACAAGAACAGAAGTAAGCGGCGGCGGTAGAAAACCTTGGAGACAAAAGGGTACAGGTCACGCAAGACAGGGCTCAATTCGTGCTCCTCAATGGTATCACGGCGGTGTGGCTCTCGGTCCTAAGCCAAGAAGCTACAGCTACACTCTTAATAAAAAGGTAAGAAGACTTGCTATGAAGTCCGCCCTTTCTACTAAGGTTCTTGACAATAATATGATCGTTCTTGATTCACTTTCACTCGAAAACTATAAGACAAAAACTATCGTTGAAATGCTTAAGGCACTCGGCGTTGAGGGCAAGGCTCTTATCGTTACTGCTGAGGCTGACAACATGGTAATCAAGAGCGCTGCAAATATCCAGGGTGTTAAAACAGCTGCTGTTAATACGCTCAATGTTTACGATATTCTTAACTATGACAAGTTCATCGTTGTAAAGAATGCCGTAGGCAAAATCGAGGAGGTGTACGCATAATGAAAGCTCCACAGGATATTATCTTGAAACCGGTTATCACCGAAAAGAGCATGGACGGTCTTCAGATCGGAAAGTACACCTTTAAGGTCGCTAAAGACGCCAACAAGTTCGAAATCGCAAACGCAGTAGAAAAACTCTTCGGCGTTAAGGTTTCTAAAGTGAATACTATGAACTGCAGAGGCCGTATTAAGCGTGTCGGCAAATTTGTCGGCAAAACTGCTGACTGGAAAAAAGCTATCGTTACTCTTACTGCCGATTCAAAGGCTATTGAGTTCTTCGACGGTATGTATTAATTTCCAAGCCCGGCAAGGTATGGGAGTAATGCTCCCGCAAAAAATGCATTTTAAGGAGTGAAATTAATGGCAATTAAATCCTATAAACCGACAACTCCTTCACGTCGTAAAATGACGGTTACAGATTACACACAGTTGTCGAAGGTTGATCCGGAGAAGAGTCTGCTTGAACCAGTTAAGAAAAACGCAGGCAGAAACAGCTACGGAAGAATTACCGTTCGCCACAGAGGCGGCGGAAACAGAAAAAAGTACCGTGTTATCGATTTCAAACGTGATAAGGATAACATGACAGCTACTGTTCAGACCCTTGAATACGATCCAAACAGAAGCGCTTTCATCGCTCTCGTTCAGTATGAAGACGGCGAGAAAAGATACATCATCGCTCCTAATGACCTTAAGGTCGGCGATAAGATTCAGTCCGGCGCAGAGGCTGATATAAAGCCAGGCAACGCTCTGCTTCTTTCAGATATACCAGTCGGTACTTTTATTCACAATATTGAACTTTATCCAGGTAAGGGTGCTCAGCTTGTAAGAAGTGCAGGCAATACTGCTCAGCTTATGGGTAAAGAAGGTTCTTACGTTCTTGTAAGACTTCCTTCAGGCGAAATGAGAAAAATCCCTTCAAATTGTAAGGCTTCAATCGGTCAGGTTTCAAACATTGACCACGAGAACGTCAACTTCGGTAAAGCAGGCCGTGTTCGTAACATGGGCTGGAGACCGACTGTCAGAGGTTCTGTTATGAACCCTTGCGATCACCCACACGGTGGTGGTGAAGGTAAAGCTCCTGTTGGACGTCCGGGACCTGTTACTCCTTGGGGTAAGCCGGCTCTCGGTTATAAGACTCGTAAAACTCACAACAGAACAGATAAGTTCATTGTAAAACGCCGTAACGGTAAATAATCTGAAAGGAGGAACTGATTAATGAGCAGAAGCATTAAAAAGGGACCTTATGTCCAGGAGGTTCTTCTTAAGAGGGTTATCGATATGAACGCTGCAGGCGAAAAAAAGGTTGTTAAAACCTGGAGCCGTTCATCAACAATTTTCCCTGAATTCGTAGGACAGACATTCGCAGTTCATGACGGTCGTAAACACGTTCCGGTTTATGTTACTGAGGATATGGTAGGTCACAAGCTCGGTGAATTTGCACCGACAAGAACCTACAGAGGTCACGCAGGCTCAAAGACCTCTAATAACGGCAAGACTAATTAGCGGAAGGAGGAGTTCAAATGGAAGCTAGAGCTTATTTAAGAAATACTCGCATATCACCACGAAAGGTACAGATTGTTCTTGATCTTATCAGAAACAAGCCTGTAGATACTGCATTGGCTACTTTAGATCTCACTCCAAAGGCTGCAAGCCCGATTCTGGCAAAGCTTTTGAAGTCCGCTATGGCAAATGCTGAGAATAACCACAACATGGATAAGGATAACCTTTACGTTGCAGAATGTTTCGTAACACCGGGTCCTATCATGAAGAGAATCATGCCCCGTGCTCAGGGCAGAGCATTTCGTATCCTGAAAAGAACATCACACATTACAATTGTTCTTAAAGAAAAAGAATAATCCCAAGGAGGTTTGAATAATGGGCCAGAAAGTTAATCCACACGGTCTTCGTGTCGGCGTTATAAAAGATTGGGATTCTCGCTGGTTTGCCAATAAGGCAGACTTCGGCGATACTCTTGTTGAGGACTACAACGTTCGTAACTATATTAAGAAGAGCTTGTATGCAGCAGGTGTTCCTAAGATTGAAATCGAACGTTTCGCCGATAAGGTAAGAATCCACATTTACTGTGCAAAGCCGGGCATCGTAATCGGCAGAGGCGGTACAGAAATCGAAAAGCTTCGCGTAAAGCTCGAGGCTATGATGAAGAAACAGGTCTTCGTCAACATCATCGAAGTTAAACAGCCTGATATGGACGCTCAGCTCGTTGCTGAAAAAATCGCTCTCGACCTCGAGAACAGAGTTTCTTTCAGACGTGCTATGAAGCAGTCAATCGGTAGATCAATGCGTCTTGGCGCAAAGGGTATAAAGACCAGAGTTTCAGGTCGTCTCGGCGGCGCTGAAATCGCAAGAGCTGAAAGCTACCACGAGGGTACAATTCCACTGCAGACAATCCGTGCCGATATCGACTACGGTTTCGCGGAGGCTCATACAACTTACGGTAAGCTCGGCGTTAAGGTCTGGATCTATAAGGGCGAAATTCTTAAGGGCGACGCTGCTAAGGCTGCTGCTAACAGAGAAAAGCTCGAAAAGAAAAACGAACCAAAGCCTGAGAGAAAACGCCGTGACGACAGAAACGGTAACAGACGTGGTTCAAATAACTTCAGAGACCGTGACAACAGAAGAGAAGGAGGTAATCGTTAATGCTGCTTCCAAAAAGAGTTAAGTACCGCAGAGTCCACAGAGGACGTCTTACCGGTAAAGCTTATTCTGGTAACAAGGTAACCTACGGAGATTACGGTCTTCAGGCTCTTGAGCCGGCTTGGATTACTTCCAACCAGATAGAATCCGCCCGTATCGCTATGACTCGTTACATCAAGAGAGGCGGTCAGGTTTGGATCAAGATTTTCCCTGACAAGCCAATCACTGAAAAGCCTGCTGAAACTCGAATGGGTTCCGGTAAAGGTTCACCAGAATATTGGGTATCAGTAGTAAAGCCCGGCAAGGTTATGTTTGAAATTGCAGGCGTAACTGAGGATCTTGCTAAAGAAGCTATGCGTCTTGCAATGCACAAGCTTCCTATCAAGTGCAAATTTGTAAGTAAAGAGCAAGGAGGGGAGCAGTAATGAAGGCATCTGAAATCAAGGAAATGACCGTTGACGAAATGAACCAGAAGCTCGTCAGCTTAAAAGAAGAGCTTTTTGCGCTCCGCTTTCAGCTTGCTGTAAATCAGCTCGATAATACAGCTCGTCTTAAGGCTGTAAAGAAGGATATTGCCCGCATCAAGACAACCCTGCGTGCCGCAGAGCTTGACAGGCAGTAAGAAAGGGAGGATTTGACTGTGTCTGAGAGAAACCTTAGAAAAACCAGAATTGGTAAAGTTGTAAGCGACAAGATGGACAAAACAATTGTTGTTGCTATCGTTGACAATGTTAAACACCCGCTTTATAAGAAAATTATCAAGCGTACCGTAAAGCTTAAAGCTCATGATGAAAATAATGAGTGCAAAATCGGTGACCGTGTTGAGGTTATGGAAACACGTCCGCTTTCTAAAGACAAAAGATGGCGTCTCGTTAATATAATCGAAAAGGCTAAGTAATTAATATATTTGTTTAAAGCTTGGGTTCAGGCTTGAAAGGAGGAACTCGCTGTGATACAGATGCAGACTTATTTAAAGGTCGCTGACAACACAGGCGCTAAGGAGCTTATGTGTATCAGAGTTCTGGGTGGTACTCGTCGTAGATATGCAAATATCGGTGACGTAGTAGTAGCTTCCGTAAAGAAAGCAACACCCGGAGGCGTTGTTAAGAAGGGCGATGTTGTAAAGGCAGTTATCGTTCGTTCAGCAAAGGGTCTCAGAAGAGAAGATGGTACTTACATCCGCTTTGATGAGAACGCTGCTGTTATTGTTAAAGAAGATAAAAATCCAAAGGGAACTCGTATATTCGGACCAGTTGCTAAGGAACTTCGTGATAAGGAATTCACAAAGATTCTCAGCTTGGCTCCTGAAGTACTTTAATGGAGGTGTCATTCGTTTATGAGCAAGGTACACGTTAAAACAGGTGACACAGTTGTTCTGCTTAAGGGTAAATACGAGGATAAGTTCGAAAAGAACGGCTCAAGAAAAACCGGTAAGGTTCTTGAAGTAAGCCCTAAGGAAGACAAGGTCATCGTTCAAGGAATCAATATAATCACCAAGCACGTTAAGCCAAAGAAAATGAACGAACAGGGCGGTATTGTTACTGCCGAAGCTCCGGTTTACGCTTGCAAGGTTCAGCTGGTCTGCCCTAAGTGCGGCAAGCCTACAAGAGTAGGTCACGTCGTTGAAATGGAAGACGATAAGAAAACAAAACTCCGTGTTTGCAAAAAATGCGGCAAATCATTCGAGTAGGAGGAGAATTAACATGGCTAGATTAAAAGAATATTATGTCAGCACTGTAGCTCCTGCTATGATGAAGAAGTTTGGCTACAAGAACGTTATGCAGATTCCAAAGCTTGATAAGGTAATCATCAACGTCGGCGCCGGCGAAGCTAAGGAAAATGCTAAGGTTATTGACGCTATTATGACAGATCTCGCTACAATCACAGGTCAGAAGCCTGTAATATGCAGAGCTAAGAAGTCAGTCGCTAACTTTAAGCTTCGTGAAGGTATGCCAATCGGCGTAAAAGTAACACTCAGAAGCGAAAAGATGTACGAATTCGTTGACAAGCTCTTTAACATTGCTTTCCCAAGAGTTCGTGACTTCAGAGGCATCAATCCTAATTCCTTTGACGGTAAGGGCAACTATTCAACCGGTATCAAGGAACAGCTTATATTCCCTGAAATCGAGTACGATAAGATCGATAAGGTCAGAGGTATGGATATCAACTTCATTACTACTGCAAGTACCGATGAAGAAGCTAAAGAGCTGCTCTCACTTATGGGCGCTCCATTCATAAAGTAAGCTGAGGAGGAAATTTAAATGGCTAAAAAGGCAATGATCAATAAGCAGCAGAGAACTCCCAAGTATTCCACAAGAGCATATAACAGATGCAAAATTTGTGGCAGACCGCATGCATATCTCAGAAAGTTCGGCATCTGCCGTATCTGTTTCAGAGAACTTGCACACGACGGTCAGATTCCGGGTGTTAAAAAAGCAAGCTGGTAAAATACAAGAAGGAGGTCATTCGGCATGCAAATTACTGATACAATAGCAGATCTTTTAACAAGAATTCGTAATGCGAATTCCGCAAAGCACGCCACGGTTGACATCCCCGCTTCAAACGTTAAGAAGTCTATCGCACAGATTCTCGTTGACGAGGGCTATGTAAAGGGCTTCCAGCTGATTGAAGACGGTAAGCAGGGTGTTATCAGAGTTACTCTGAAATACGGCGACAATAAGTCACCTGTAATCACCGGCTTACGCAGGGTGTCAAAGCCTGGTCTGCGTATATATTCAAGCTGCGAGGATATGCCAAAGGTAAGAAAAGGTCTTGGTGTAGCAATCGTTTCAACATCTAAAGGTATCGTTACAGACAAAAAAGCTCGTGAGCTTAACGTCGGCGGCGAAGTTTTAGCATACATTTGGTAAGGAGGTACTAATATGTCAAGAATCGGAAAAATGCCTATTAGTGTTCCTGCCGGTGTAGACGTAAAATGCGAGGATAACCTCGTTACCGTTAAAGGACCTAAGGGTGAAAATTCTAAACAGTTCAGCAAGGAACTGACTATAAATATCGCTGACGGCGTTATCACTGTAACAAGACCTACAGAAGATAAGATTCACAAGTCACTCCACGGACTTACAAGAACTCTTATCGCTAACATGGTAGAAGGCGTTACAAACGGTTTTTCAAAGTCTCTCGATATCGAGGGCGTTGGTTACCGTGCCGCTAAGCAGGGCAAGAATCTTGTTATGAACCTCGGTTACTCACACCAGGTTATCGTTCCAGAAAGCAATGGTATCACTATTGACGTTCCACAGCCAAACAAGATAATTGTCAACGGTATCGACAAACAGGCTGTTGGTCAGTTCGCAGCAGAAATACGTGAAAAACGTCCGCCTGAGCCTTATAAGGGCAAGGGTATCAGATATACCGGCGAGCATATCATCCGCAAGGAAGGTAAAGCCGGCAAGGGCAAGAAGTAATTGAAAGGAGTAGATTGCTATGATTAAAAAGATTGACAGCAATAAAGCCAGATTAAAAAGACATCGCAGAGTTCGTGCGAAGATTTCCGGTACTCCTGAGCGTCCACGTCTCAACGTTTTCCGTTCAACTAAGCACATCTATGCACAGCTTATTGACGACGTAAACGGAGTTACTCTTGCTTCTGCTTCAAGCATGGATAAGGATTTTGACTGCGACGGCGGCAACGCTGAAGGCGCACACAAGGTCGGCGAACTCCTTGCTAAGAACGCACAGGCTAAGGGAATCAGCGAGGTTGTATTCGACAGAGGCGGCTATCTCTACCACGGTAGAGTAAAGGAGCTTGCTGAAGGCGCCCGTGAAAACGGATTAAAGTTCTAAGAGGGAGGTAAAACGATGGCTAAAATAGATGCACAAGGCTTGGAGCTTGCTGAAAAGGTTGTTGCTATCAACCGTGTTTCCAAGACAGTTAAAGGCGGTCGTATCATGAAGTTCGCAGCACTCGTTGTTGTTGGCGACGGAAACGGTACTGTCGGATTCGGTCTCGGAAAATCAGGCGAAGTTCCTGATGCAATACGCAAGGGTATTGAAGACGCTAAGAAAAACCTTGTAAAGGTTGCTCTTAAAGGTACTACAATTCCTCACGAAATCGTCGGCGAGTTCGGCGCAGGCAGAGTTCTTATGAAGCCCGCTGCTCCCGGTACCGGTGTAATCGCCGGAGGTCCGGTTCGTTCCGTAATCGAAGTAGCAGGTATCAAGGATATCAGAACAAAGTCACTTCGTTCAAATAATCCTTGCAACGTAGTAAGAGCTACTATAAATGGTCTGTCATCATGCGCAACAGCAAAACAGGTTGCTGACATGAGAGGCAAGACTGTCAAGGAAATTTTAGGTTAAGGAGGCAGTAACATTATGGCAAAGGAAATTAAGCTTGTAAAAAGTCTTATCGGCAGAAAAAAAGACCAGATAGCTACTGCTCAGTCGCTTGGCCTAAGAAAAGTCGGAGACATAACAACTCAGCCTGATAATGTTCAGACAAACGGCAAAATCAACAAAATCATCCACCTCGTTGAGGTACAAGAAGCATAAGCAAGGAGGTGCAAACCATGAAAATTCACGAATTAACACCACGTCCGGATTCCAATAAAGATGTAAAGCGTATTGGAAGAGGTCACGGTTCAGGTAACGGAAAAACTGCCGGCAAGGGTCACAAGGGTCAGAACGCACGTTCAGGCGGCGGCGTAAGAATCGGCTTTGAGGGCGGTCAGATGCCATTGGCAAGACGTATCCCTAAAAGAGGTTTCCATAATATATTTGCAACTAAGTATGCTACTGTAAATGTAGCAGATCTTAACAAATTTACAGACGGTACTGTAGTTGATACAGAGCTTCTCGTAGCAGCAGGTCTCGTAAAGAAAGTAAACGATGGAGTAAAGGTTCTCGGAAACGGTGAACTTACAGCTAAGGTAACAGTTAAAGCTGCAAAGTTCTCACAGAGTGCTATTGAAAAAATCGAGAAGGCTGGCGGGAAAGCTGAGGTGATGTAATGTGTTTGAAACTCTGAGAAAAGCTTGGCAAATTGCGGATATCAGAAAAAAGCTTCTATACACATTATTCATGATCATCGTATTCAGATTCGGAAGTGCTATTACCGTTCCATTTCTCGACGCAACAGCTGTCGGTTCATGGATGACAACTAATGCCACAGACGGTAACTTTCTTGAATACCTGGATACCATGACAGGTGGTGCCCTTTCAAAGGCAACCATATTTTCGCTGTCTATTACCCCTTACATCAATGCGTCAATCATTATACAGCTTTTGACATATGCTCTTCCACCGCTTGAAAGACTTCAGCAGGAAGGCGAAGAGGGAAGAAAGACTCTCAATAAAATCACAGCAGCAGTTTCTTTGGGACTCGCTGTGTTTATGTCAATAGCTTACTATTTCACACTTAAAAACAGTATGAAGGCTATCAACCCTGATTATTCTTCAGGCTGGAAACAGTATTTTGCTGCAACAGTTATTGTAGTCAGCTTTATAGCAGGTGCCTCACTTGTAGTCTGGATGGGTAACAGAATCAATGATAACGGTATCGGAAACGGCGTTTCAATTCTCCTTTTCGCAGGTATCGTCGCAAGATTCCCAACCGACCTCGGAAACCTTATTCACCTTACAAAAAGTGACCCGAATCCATACCTCTTCGTTTCTATCGGAGTTCTCCTTTTCTTCGCTTTCATGATCGGCTTTATCGTTTTTATGAACGAATCAGAACGCAGAATTACTATTCAGTATGCTAAGCGTGTCGTTGGCAGAAAACAGTACGGCGGACAGAAATCACATATTCCGATAAAAATTTGTATGAGCGGCGTTATGCCAATCATCTTCGCAATGTCATTTATGTCATTGCCTTCAACAATTCAGCTGTTCAAACCACTTAAGCAGGGTGTAACTACAGGATTCTACTACCACTTCTGTAAATTCTTCAGTACACGAAGCCCTTGGTATGCAGCTATATACTTTCTCTTGATTATAGGCTTCAATTACTTCTACGTTTCTATGCAGTACAATCCAATTGAAATTGCCAATAATCTTCGTCAGAGTAATGGCGGCATCCCCGGTATAAGACCCGGTAAGCCAACATCTGACTACATTCAGAGAGTTCTTTCCAAGATTACTCTCGTAGGTGCTTTCTTCTTAGGTGTAATCGCTATAATACCTATTTTCATTTCTATGGCGGATTCAAACCTCGCTTCACTCTCAATGGGCGGTACTTCTATCCTCATCGTTGTCAGCGTTGCTCTTGAAACTACACGTACACTTGAATCCCAGATGATGATGCGTCATCATAAGGGCTTCTTACAGTAAGGAGAAGGTAATATGAATTTAATCTTTTTAGGTGCTCCCGGTGCCGGTAAGGGTACTCAGGCTGAGGTCGTTTCCGAAGCCCTCAATATCCCGCAGATTTCTACAGGAAATATTCTTCGTGAAGCTGCTAAAAACGGTACTGAATACGGCGTAAAGGCTAAAGCTGCTATGGACAGCGGTGCTCTTGTTTCCGATGATATCGTTATCGGTATACTGAAGGAAAGAATTGCTGAGGATGACTGCAAAAAAGGCTTCATTCTCGACGGTTTTCCAAGAACCGTTCCTCAGGCAGAGGCTCTTGACGCTATGGGTATAAAAATCGACAAGGTTATCGAAATTGCGGTAGCCGATGATACAATCAAGCAGAGAGTTTCAGGCAGAAGAGTCTGCGAAGGCTGCGGTGCATCTTACCACATTCTGTATAAACCTTCAAAAATTGAAGGTAAGTGCGATAAGTGCGGTTGCGCTACAATCGTTCGTAAGGACGACCAGCCGGCTACTGTTCTCGAAAGACTCGCTGTATATCATGAAAAAACTGCTCCGTTAAAGAATTACTACGAAAAGCAGGGCAAGCTCGTTACCGTTGAAGGTCAGGAGGAAGTTTCCGAAACTTCAAAACTTACACTTGCTGCTGTCGGAGCCTGATTTATGATTAGCATAAAATCTAAAACCGATCTTGCTAAAATGCGTGAAGCCGGCAAAATTGCCGGTGGAGCATTGAAGCTCGCCGGTGAATCTATAAAAGCAGGTATGACTACCCTCCAGCTTGATAAAATTGTACACGATTATATCATAAGCTGCGGCGCAATTCCGTCTTTCCTCGGTTACGGCGGTTTTCCCGGAAGTGCCTGCATCTCGATAAACGACGAGGTTATTCACGGAATTCCTCGTTCCTCCAAAAGAATTCACGAGGGCGATATCGTAAGCGTTGACGTCGGTGCAATCTTCAACGGTTTTCACGGCGACACCTGTGCGACTTTTCCCTGCGGAAGAATTCCTAAGGAGGCTGAAACATTGTTGGAAGTTACCGAAGCAAGCTTGTATAAAGGCATCGAGGCAGCTCAGGCAGATGCCAGACTCGGCGACGTATGCCACGCTGTTGAACAGTATTGCTCAGCATTTGGCTACGGAATCGTGAGAAATTACTGCGGTCACGGTATCGGCAGAAATCTTCACGAAGAACCCGAAGTTCCAAATTACGGTGCGCCAGGACACGGAACAAGACTGACTCCGGGAATGACGTTCTGCATAGAACCTATGATCAATATCAAAGGCGACGATGTAAACGTTAAAAAGGACGGTTGGACAGTTCTGACGGCAAGTGGTTCACTTTCAGCTCATTTTGAGCATACAATCGCTATAACTCCGGATGGTCCAGAAATAATGACAAGACCGTAACGGAGGCGATAATGTGAATGCTGTAAAAGGCTCGGTCGTAAAGGCGATCGCAGGTCGTGACAGCGGAAGCTTCTTTGTTGTTACGGATACGGATGGAAGATATTGCTATATTGCGGACGGCAAAAGCAGAAAACTTCAGTCACCCAAACATAAAAGTCAAAAGCATCTGCGGTTTACAGACAGCGTAATTGACCTTGACGACATGACAAACAAAAAGCTCAGGAAGCTATTGAGTGAATACTCAGACACTTAACCGAAACAGGAGGTACTGTAAATGTCAAAGCAGGATGTAATTGAGGTAGAGGGCAAGGTGCTTGAAGCACTCCCTAACGCAATGTTTAAGGTTCAGCTCGAAAATGGTCACGAAATTCTCGCTCATGTGTCAGGAAAACTTCGTATGAACTATATCAGAATAGTTCCGGGAGATAAGGTAAAGCTCGATCTTTCACCATATGACCTCGATAAGGGCAGAATTACATGGCGTGTAAAGTAATAAATCAGAGTTGTTGAAACTCATATCCGTTAAGGAGGTAATTTCAATGAAAGTTAGACCTTCAGTAAAACCGATGTGCGAGAAGTGCAAGGTTATAAAACGTAAGGGCAGAGTAATGGTAATCTGCGAAAATCCGAAGCATAAACAGCGTCAGGGTTAATTCCCGTCGCATAAATGGAGGTGCAAAGAATATATGGCAAGAATAGCTGGTGTTGACCTTCCTAAAAATAAGAGAATCGAAATCGGACTCACTTATATCTACGGAATCGGTCGTCAGACTGCTGCAAATATCCTCACAGACACAGGCGTAAGCCCTGACGTAAGAGTCAAGGACCTTTCTGAGGATGACGTAGCTAAACTGCGTGACTACATCGACGCTCACTACACTGTTGAAGGTGATCTTCGTCGAGAGGTTGCACTCAATATCAAGAGACTTGTTGAAATTGGCTGTTACAGAGGCGTTCGTCACCGTAAGGGTCTGCCTGTAAGAGGACAGAGAACAAAGACAAACGCAAGAACCTGCAAGGGTCCTGTAAAGACAATCGCTAACAAGAAGAAGTAAGGAGGTATGAGCTTTGGCACAACAACAAAAAGGTAAAAAAGTTACTACAGTCAGAAGACGTAGAGAACGTAAAAATATCGAAAGTGGCGCAGTTCATATTCAGTCCACTTTTAATAACACAATCGTAACTATCACCGACTCACAGGGCAACGCTCTTTCATGGGCAAGCGCAGGCGGACTCGGATTCAGAGGCTCAAGAAAGTCTACTCCTTTCGCAGCTCAGACAGCCGCTGAAACAGCAGCAAAGGCAGCTATGGAACACGGTCTTAAAGTCGTAGAGGTTTACGTAAAGGGACCTGGTGCAGGTCGTGAAGCAGCTATCAGAGCACTTCAGACTGTAGGTCTTGAAGTAAAGATGATCAAGGATGTAACTCCGATACCACACAACGGATGTCGTCCTCCAAAAAGAAGACGTGTCTAATTTAACGGGAGGTGTAAGAAATAAATGGCTAGATATACTGGTGCAGTTTGCAGACTTTGCAGACGTGAGGGCAAGAAGCTTTTCCTGAAGGGTGAGCGCTGCTACACAACAAAGTGTGCTATAGACGAGAGAAACGACGAAAGAAAAAAGGGTACTCCCGGACAGCATGGAATGAACCGTAAGAAGATTTCTGAATACGGACTTCAGCTTCGTGCAAAACAGACAGCAAAGCGTTTTTACGGAGTTTTGGAGAGTCAGTTCTACCACTGCTTCGAGCTTGCTGAAAAGAAACCCGGTAAGGCCGGTGAAAACCTCCTTATCCTTCTTGAATCACGTCTCGATAACGTAGTTTACAGATTGGGTTTTGCAAATTCAAGAGCTCAGGCAAGACAACTCATCGTTCATAACCATTTCAGAGTAAATGGACAGAAGGTAAACGTTCCTTCATATACCCTCAAGGTAGGCGACGAGGTTTCAATATGCGAAAAGAGCAAGGCTACAGATTCATTCAAGGCAATGCTCGAGGCTAACAGCGGAAGAACCGTTCCAATGTGGCTTGAAGTCAATAAGGAAGCTTCAACAGCTAAAATCGCAAGACTTCCACAGAGAGAGGAAATAGATCTCGAAGTTGAAGAACAGCTTATCGTCGAATTGTATTCAAAGTAATAAGCAGTTAGTTTGGATATTTATATTCAGAATATCAGTTATTGCGAAATAGGAGGGTTTTTATGCTGGAAAAAATCAATAAGCCGGATATCGAAACTGTCGAGCTGAAAAGCGACGGCAAGTACGGTAAGTTCGTTTTAGCACCGTTGGAGCGCGGCTATGGAATTACTCTCGGAAATAGTCTTAGACGTGTGCTGCTCTCCTCGCTTCCGGGTGTGGCTGTAACATCAGTAAAGCTTCAGGGCAAAGATGGTACGGTACACCATGAGTTATCCACAATTCCGGGTGTTAAGGAAGATGTAACAGAAATAATCCTTAGCATAAAGGGATTGACTGCAAAGCTGTACGGAGACGGACCAAAGACGGTTTATGTTGAGGCTGAGGGAGAGTGCGAAATAACCGCAGGCGATATAAAAACTGACTCTGAGGTCAATATCCTTGATCCGGGAATGCATATAGCAACACTCGGTAAGGATGCAAAGCTTTACATGGAAATTACAATAGACAGAGGCAGAGGTTATGTTTCGGCAGAACGTAATAAGAAACAGACAAACCTTCCTGTTGATGTGATCGCTGTGGATAGCATCTATACTCCTGTTTTGAAGGTAAACTACACAGTCGAGGATACTCGTCTGGGTCAGGTTACCGACTATGATAAGCTTACCTTAGAGGTCTGGACTGATGGTACAATTTCTGCAAAGGAAGCTATATCACAGGCAGCCAATCTCCTCAACGAGCATCTGAAGCTGTTCATAGACCTCTCCGATGAGGCAGGACTGGCTGAAGTATTAGTTGAAAAAGACGAAAAGGGTAAGGAAAAAATCCTTGAGATGACCATTGAGGATCTTGACTTATCGGTACGTTCTTTCAATTGTCTCAAACGTGCCGGAATAAATACAGTCGATGACTTGATAAACAAGTCAGAGGAAGAAATGATGAAGGTTAGAAACCTCGGTAAGAAATCTTTCGATGAAGTAAAGGAAAAGCTCCAGTCACTGGGATTTGACCTTTCTTCAGAAGAAGAATAATACCGGAAACAAGTCACAAGTGCTTTTGCACAAAATGTAAAGGAGTGAATTACAATGCCGGGTACAAGAAAGCTGGGTAGAACAACAGACCATAGAAAAGCTATGCTTAGAGGTATGGTAACTTACTTACTGGAAAACGGACAGATTGAAACTACCGTTACCAGAGCTAAGGAAGTTCGTGCTGTTGCAGAAAAAATGATTACCATCGGTAAGACTAATGACCTGCACTCCAAGCGTCAAGTTTTGGCATACGTTACTAAAGAAGACGTTGCTACAAAGCTTTTCAACGAAATCGCACCAAAGTACGCTGACAAGAACGGCGGTTACACACAGATCGTAAAGATCGGTCCACGCCGTGGTGACGCTGCTGAAATGGCAGTCATCAAGCTTGTTTAATTGCAGATAAATTAGTTTAAAAAGACTGTCCTTTAGGACAGTCTTTTTGTTTGATATAGCATTGCATAATACTTATGAAGTCTTATCTTGAAAATATTAGATTTCCGGTGCCACTGATAATTGTGTATCTCTAAAAACTCCTTTTGAGAAAACAGCTATGCACGACATCTGCTGTGTCAACCTCCCTCATAATGCGACAGCAAGCTTTCGGAAGGTTTCCTTGCAACTGCCGCACCTATCTGATTTTTCCATAATCAAACGAGTTTTTATAGGTACACAATTGTAAAAAATCCCACAACTTTTTACACTACTTAAAGATTAAATTAAAAATCAAACAAAATACCGTTGACAATTGAAGTCAATTGTTGTATAATTAATGTGAAATAATAATAAATATAGAAATGAGGTCTATATATGGCGCTGGATAAGGTACTGATCGTCGATGATGACAAAAATATTTGTGACCTGCTTAGACTCTATCTCGAAAAAGAAGGCTACGGTGTTATACTATCTCACGACGGAGAAGAAGCTCTCGCTAAATTTAATGCTCTCAAACCTGACCTGATATTGCTTGATATTATGCTTCCCGGTATCGATGGCTGGCAGATATGCAGGGAAATACGCAAGAAATCAAATGTCCCGATTATTATGATAACTGCTAAGGGTGAAACCATTGACAAGGTAATTGGTCTTGAACTCGGTGCTGATGACTATATCGTAAAACCATTTGACGCAAAAGAAGTCATTGCAAGAATTAATGCTATTACACGCCGTATAGGACCAGTCAACGCTGAGGTTGAAACAAAAGAAGTAAAGTATGACAGGCTTTCTGTCAATATGACACGATATGAATTGAAAGTTGCCGGTAAAGTTATTGATACCCCGCCAAAAGAACTTGAACTTCTGTTTTACCTTGCATCAAATCCAAACAGAGTCTATACCCGTGACCAGCTTCTCGATGAAGTCTGGGGATTTGAGTATTACGGCGATTCAAGAACTATAGACGTTCATATTAAAAGACTTCGTGAAAAGCTTGAGGGCGTTTCTGATAAGTGGGCATTGAAAACAGTCTGGGGAGTCGGCTATAAGTTTGAAGCCGATGAGGAAGAATAATCTATTGCTTATCTGCTTTATGCAAAATCCAGAGGACAGTTTATTCTGTCCTCTTGTTTTGAATTGCATTGCGCCCGAAAGGAGCAGCATTTAATTGAAAAAGAATTTTTTTACACAATATTTTTATCTGTGCCTGATTACCGTAATTTTTACTATAAGCACAGTCGGATTCGTCATGGTAGTCTTCTCTACTAAGCTTTACCGTCAGGAGAAATTTAATGAAGTAGCAAATATCGGCAAGGTTTACACAAATGACATACAGTCCGAGTTTGAAAAAAGCAACTCTATTACGTCAACAGGTATGCAAAGGCTTAACTATTCATTTAATAATTATTACGGAATTTCTTTGAATATCTATGACGATAAAGGCAACTGCGTACTTTATAAAAATAAAGACGAAAAATCTGCCCCGATTTCTGAGGAAATGATGAAAAATCTCGAAGCCGGCGAATATCTTGACTTCAATACTGACAGGATTTCAAAGCAGCAACCTCAGATTTGCTATGGAAACAGATTCTATGTTCAGTATGGCAACGAACAACCTCAACATTTTTATATCCTTGCATACAGCTCAGTTGACAATATTGATGATTTTACAAATTCGCTGTTCATAGCAGCCGCAATTATAATTGCTATAATTATAATAATTTCCGGATTTATTTTCTCTGTGACTTCAAAGAAAATGGCAAGACCAATAAACGAAATCACGAGAGTTACTGACAAATACGCAAAGGGCGATTTTTCTGAACAACTGAAAATTTCAAGTCCAAAGGAACTTAAACACCTTGCAGGCTCTCTTAACGAGATGGCGGCTTTTATCGCTACAAATGACGATAAAACAAAGAACTTTATCGCAAATGTTTCTCACGAGCTAAGAACTCCGATGACGACAATAGGCGGTTTCGTCGACGGTATTCTTGATGGCACAATACAGAAATCCAAACAGCAGCAGTATCTTGTTCTCGTTTCACAGGAAATAAAAAGGCTCAGAATCCTTGTTACATCTATGCTCAATATGACAAAGTTTGAGTCAGGTACGATGAAACCAAATTTTACGGAAATTAATCTAACCGATACCGTTATAAAAACAGTTCTTATGTTTGAAAAGAAAATTGAGGACAAAAACGTTGAGGTTGAGGGCCTTGACTGCGAAAAACTTATGGTTGAAGCAGATGCCGACCTTATGCAGCAGGTTATATACAATCTAATCGAAAATGCAGTAAAATTTGTAAACACAGGCGGTGTGATATCATTTTCTTTCGGTAAAACAGGCAAGGAGTGCTTTGCAAGCGTAAGAAATACAGGCGAAGGCTTGACCGACGACGAATTACCTAAGGTTTTTGAAAGATTTTATAAAACAGATTCCTCAAGAGGCAAGGATACTACGGGGCTTGGTCTGGGACTTTCAATATCAAGGAAAATAGTTCACCTGCATAACGGTCATATAATAGTTAAAAGTGTTCACAATGAATATACAGAGTTTACCATAAAGCTCCCAATTAAGCAGTAAGAAAGGATTTTTGTATGGACGACAAGGACAAATTTATTACGGTTACTTCCGGCGGGAAAACAGATGACAGTATTTCCGAAAAACCGGAGGACAACGGTTTACCCAATAATGATTCTGCACCTTCCGACAATAATATTGAAGGCAAAACTTCACAGCCTACCGAAACATCTTCAACTATAAATGGTACATCGGATCACGTTAGAAAATATGATTCGTTTATGTACGAACCTATTGGCTTTGAAAAACCAAAATCAAAAACTGATTACAACTTTATGGACAATTCACCCGAAATTCAAAAGACCAAGAACGACAGAATGATAGTTAAAAGCCTTTTTGCACTTTTCGGCATCATAATTGTTGCAACAACAGCGTGTATAGCATTTGACGTTGTTAGAAGTCCAAAGGCATTTGAAAACTATACTCCTGCACAGCAGGTTGTTTTGTATAAATCAAAAAAGCCGGTTTCTGATTCTGAAGCTACTAAGGCCGACAAGAATGGCAAATATACTACTGAAGGCGTTGCAGCAGCTGTTCGTCCGTCAATAGTAGAAATATATACATATAGTGACAAAAGTCATAAGGAGCTTGAAAGTACAGGTTCAGGCATCGTTATTTCCGAGGACGGTTATATAGTCACAAATGCTCACGTTATAGGCACAGACCACTACTACGTCATAAAAACAAGTGATGGCAAGTCATATGATGCAGTTGTTGTTGGTAAGGATAAGAAAACTGACATTGCTGTTGTTAAAATTGATGCAAAAAATATGAAAGCAGCAGTTCTGGGCGATTCCGATGATGTTGCTGTCGGCGAACAGGTAATGGCTATCGGAAATCCGGCAGGACTTTCCGGAACCGTAACAAGTGGAATAGTGTCTGCTGTAAACAGAAAAATAAAGGGTGATGCAACAAGCTTTGAAATGAACTGTATACAGACCAATGCTGATATAAGTCCCGGAAATTCAGGCGGAGCTTTGGTCAATATGTACGGTCAGGTAATAGGCATTACGTCGTCAAAATATGTAAGTTCAAGCTATGAGGGACTCGGCTTTGCTATAACTATAAATGAAGCATCACCTATCATTGAAGAGCTTATCAAAAATGGATTTGTTAAGGGAAGATTCAGAGTCGGAATAACTTTCATCGGTACAGATACAGATGTGTCAAGGGCTGCAATTGAAGAAGCATTGAAAGATAAAAAATCTGACGTAAAAATGCCTGAGGATTTTAACGGCTTGTATGTTGTCGAGATATCCAAGGATTCGGACATTTCAAAAACTGACCTTGAAGTTGGCGACTTTATTACACAAATAGGGGATAAAAAGGTGTCAAATTATGATGAGCTTTATGATGCTCTGAAATCT
>JALCDN010000004.1 GCA_022641595.1 Ruminococcus sp.
TCAGATATGTGCAGCAGCTGCAAGGAAACCTTCCGAAAGCGTGCTGTCGCACTATGAGGGAGGTTGACACAGCAGATGCCGTGCATAGCTGTTTTTTCTCAAAAGGAGTTTTTAGAGATGCCCTTAACTGTGTTTTATAATATTCCCTTGCTAAGTCTGTCCCTTATTTGAAATGTTTTATATCGGCTCGCCGTTTGCCGTAAAAACGACACCGCATTTGCGGTTCGGAGATTATTATGTCAAAAAAAGTTGCTGTTATTATGGGCAGCGACAGTGATTTTCCTGTCGTTAAATCTGCCCTGACCGAATTGAAAAAATATGACATTCCTTTTGAATGCCACGTTATGAGTGCCCACAGAACTCCGGCAGAAGCCGCAAAATTTGCTGTATCCGCAAAGGACTCAGGATTCGGCGTTATAATCTGTGCAGCAGGTATGGCTGCTCACCTTGCCGGCGTTATCGCAGGAAATACTACACTTCCGGTTATCGGCATACCTATGAAGTCATCTGTTCTTGACGGTATGGACGCTCTGCTCGCAACAGTTATGATGCCTCCGGGAGTCCCTGTTGCAACAGTCGCTATAAACGGTGCTAAGAACGCTGCCGTTCTCGCAGCCCAGATACTCGCACTCTCAGACGATTCCATAGCAGAAAAACTTGTTTCTGAAAAATCAGCTATGGCTGACGGCGTTATCGCTAAGGACGAAAAGCTTCAGCAGGAAATTGATGCACTTTGATTTAAGTCCATCTTAAAGACTACCCTGCACAATTTTTATCAGTCAAATTATCCCGATTTTTTCGGGTATAAAATATTTTTATTTCTCAGGAGGAATTTTATATGGAAAATCTCGTTAAAATGGAACAGCTTTACGAAGGAAAAGCTAAGAAAGTTTTCGCTACAAGCAATCCCGATTACGTTATCGTTGACTATAAGGACGATGCCACTGCTTTCAATGGTATTAAAAAGGGTACTATAACCGGCAAGGGCGTCATTAATAATAAAATGACTAATTATATGTTCGGTCTCCTCGAAAAAGCAGGCGTTCCAACTCACCTGGTTGAGCAGATAAGCGACCGTGAAACTATCGTTAAAAAAGTTCAGATAGTTCCTCTTGAGGTTATAGTAAGAAACGTTGCAGCAGGCAGCTTTTCTAAGAAACTCGGCATAGAAGAAGGTACTAAGCTCAAAACCCCTACCCTCGAATTCAGCTACAAAAACGACGACCTCGGCGACCCTTTCATCAACGATTACTACGCTCTCGGTCTCGGTCTCGCTACTAAAGAGGAAATTGCTGACATCACAAAGTATACTTTCATGATAAATGACTTTATGGTCGACTTCTTTAAAAAGCTTAACATAGACCTTATCGACTTCAAAATCGAATTTGGCAGATTCCATGGCAAAATTCTTCTCGCTGACGAAATTTCACCTGATACTTGCCGTCTCTGGGACAGCACAACTCACGAAAAACTCGACAAGGACCGCTTCCGCAGAGATATGGGCGGCGTTGAAGAAGCTTATCAGGAAATTATGAAACGTTTGATGGGAGAATAAGAATGGGCGGTTTTTTTGGCGCTGCTTCAAAAAATGACTGCATAAGCGACGTTTTCTTCGGTACTGACTACCATTCACACCTCGGTACAAGACGTGGCGGTATGACTGCTTTTTCTGAGGCAAAAGGCTTTCAGCGAAGTATCCACAGCATTGAAAACTCCCCTTTCAGAACAAAATTTGAAAAGGATATAGAACCTATGGAGGGCGGATTGTGTATCGGCTGTATCAGCGATACCGATCCTCAGCCTATCCTTGTCCGCTCAAAACTCGGTCTTTACGCCGTTTGTACGGTAGGTATCATTAATAATGCCGCTCAGCTCGAAACAGAACTCCTCGACAACGGCTGCGCAAGCTTTGAATCAATGAGCAGTGGCAAGATAAATTCAAGCGACCTCATCGGCGCTCTTATCGCTCAGAAAAAATCTTTCGTTGATGGAATAAAATACGCTCAATCTAAGGTTACCGGCACTATGTCACTGCTGATACTCACAAATAACGAAATTATCGCTGCACGTGACAAAAACGGCAGACTTCCTATTATTGTCGGTAAACGTGATGACGGCTACTGCGTTTCATTTGAATCATTTGCCTTTCAAAAGCTCGGCTACGACATCTGTCACGAGCTTCTGCCCGGCGAAATCGTAAGCATTAAACCGGATAATTTTACGATTCTTTCAAAAGGCTGCCCTCAGGATATGAAAATCTGCTCATTCCTCTGGACTTATTACGGCTACCCTAACTCCGTCTACGAAAACGTTACTGTCGAAACCATGCGTACAAGAAACGGCGAAATTATGGCGGAATATGATATCAATAACGGCTCTCTGCCAGATGTTGACTACGTTTGCGGTATCCCGGATTCAGGCGTTCCGCACGCTATCGGCTATGCCAACAGAAGCGGTATCCCGTTCGCACGCCCTTTTATAAAATATACCCCAACATGGCCAAGAAGCTTTATGCCTCAGAACCAATCAATAAGAAATCAAGTCGCTAAAATGAAACTTATTCCGGTTCACGAACTTATTGAAGGCAAAAAACTTCTATTTGTCGACGACAGCATCGTAAGAGGCACTCAACTAAGAGAAACCGTTGAATTTCTTTATGCAAACGGTGCTAAAGAAGTCCATATGCGTTCTGCCTGCCCGCCTATTATGTATGGCTGCAAATATCTCAACTTCTCAAGAAGTACCTCAGAACTCGAACTCATCGCACGCAAAATTATCAATGACTTTGAGGGTGAGGACGGCATTAAATTCATCCGTGAATACAGTGACGCAAAAACCGAAAGAGGTAAAAGACTCAGAGCTGAAATCTGCGCCGGACTTAAACTTACCTCACTCGAATTTCAGTCCCTTGAGGGTACTGTTAAAGCAATAGGTCTGCCTGAATGCAACCTTTGCAGCTATTGCTGGGATGGAAAGGAATGACTCTGATTGAATAAAGGTTTACACGAAGAATGCGGCGTTTTCGGTATCTATTCCCCTAACACCGCCGATATTGCTTATACTGTCTACCACGGTCTGTTCGCTCTGCAGCACAGAGGTCAGGAAAGCTGTGGCATCGTCGTCAATGATAACGGCGTATTCAGACACCACAAAGACGTCGGTCTCGTTCCTGATGTGTTCGGTCACAATAACCTCAAAGAACTCGGTGAGGGAAATATCGCTGTAGGTCACGTCAGATACTCAACAACAGGAAACTGCACCCGCACTAACGCTCAACCTCTCGTTGTCCGTCACGTCAAAGGCTCTCTCGCTATAGCTCATAACGGAAACCTCGTGAATGCTTTCGCTCTGAGAGAAAAATTTGAGCTTAAAGGTGCTATTTTCCACACTACCAACGATACCGAGGTAATCTCCTATGTGATTACCGAACACCGCCTTACTCAGCCTTCTATCGAAAAAGCTGTCGAAATGGCTATGGGCGAAATCAAAGGTGCTTTTTCTCTCGTTATAATGTCCCCGACAAAGCTCATCGCTGCGAGAGACCCGGATGGCTTCAGACCGCTTTGTATGGGAAAATGCAGCGACGGCTCAATCGTTTTCGCTTCGGAAAGCTGCGCTCTCGACAGCGTAGGTGCAGAATTTGTCCGTGACCTCGACCCAGGCGAAATGGTTGTAGTCGATGCGGACGGCATTCGCTCAATCAGAACCCACTGCGGTAAAAAAGGCACTATGTGCGTTTTTGAATACGTCTATTTTGCTCGTCCGGACTCCGTTATACAAGGATGCGGCGTTCAGAAAGCAAGACTTAATGCCGGCAGGATTCTATGGGAAGAACACCCTGTTGATGCCGATATCGTAATCGGTGTTCCGGACAGCGGTCTCGATGCCGCCCTCGGATTCTCACAGGCTTCAGGTATCCCATACGGCGTTGGCTTTATAAAAAACAGATACATAGGCAGAACCTTTATTCAGCCTACTCAGACACAACGCACCAATTCAGTCAAAATCAAACTCAATGTGGTTCGTGAAATCGTAAAAGGCAAGCGTGTAATACTCATTGACGACAGCATCGTAAGAGGTACTACCTGTGCAAGAATCGTAAACCTTCTTCGTGAGGCCGGTGCAAAAGAAATCCATATGCGTATTTCATGTCCGCCTTTCATAAATCAATGCTACTTCGGCACCGATATCGACAGCAAAGAAAATCTTATCGCCTGTCAGATGTCAATTCCCGAAATCTGCAAGCAGGTAGGTGCCGATTCTCTCGGCTACCTCAGCGTTGACGGCGTTAAACGCATCGCTGCTGAAGCTCACTGCGACTTCTGTACCGGCTGCTTCACAGGAATTTACCCTATAGACGTTCCAAAAGTTATGCCTAAGGATAAATTTGAATGCAAAATCAATAACAGATAATCTGAATCGGAGGAATTATTAATGAAAAGCTATTCTGAAAGCTATAAAAAAGCCGGCGTCGATGTCACTGCCGGTTACAAGGCTGTTGAGCTTATGAAGTCTCACATCGCCCGAACCATGACAAGCGGCGTTATATCAGGTATCGGCGGCTTCGGCGGTCTTTTTGAGCTTGATATGACAGGTATCGCAAAGCCTGTACTCGTTTCAGGTACGGACGGCGTCGGCACTAAGCTCAAAATCGCTTTCCTTATGAATAAACACAACACAGTCGGCATCGACTGCGTTGCTATGTGCGTAAACGATATAATCTGCTGCGGTGCAAAACCACAGTTCTTCCTCGACTATATTGCTGTAGGCAAAAATTTCCCCGAGAAAATAGCTGATATCGTTTCAGGTGTCTCAGAAGGCTGCGTTCAGTCCGGCTGCGCTCTCGTAGGCGGCGAAACTGCTGAAATGCCCGGCTTCTACCCAATCGACGAATATGACCTCGCCGGTTTTGCTGTAGGTATAGTTGACAAGGACAAAATTCTTCAGCCTGACACACAGAAAGCAGGAGACGTACTTATAGCTATAAAATCAAGCGGCGTTCACTCAAACGGCTTCTCACTTGTAAGAAACGTTTTCACTGTAAACGAACAGAACCTTGCAAGACATTTCTCAGACCTCGGTACTACTCTCGGCGACTGCCTGCTTACACCTACTAAAATCTATGTCAAAGCTATAATGAACCTCCTTGACAAGGTTCAGGTAAAGTCAATTTCACATATCACAGGCGGCGGCTTCTATGAGAATATCCCTCGCTCACTTCCTAAAAATCTCGCTGCAAAAATTGAAAGAAACGCCGTTCAGGTTCTCCCGATTTTCGACCTTATCGCAAGAACAGGAAATATCCCTGAACGTGATATGTTCAACACATTCAATATGGGCGTAGGTATGATTGTCTCAGTCGACAAAAATGACGCTGATAAGGCTATAGCCGCTATCAATGAAACTGGCGAAAGCGCTTATGTTCTCGGCGAACTCGTTGAGTCCGAGGACGGCGTTATCATCTGCTGAGTCCTTTGAAGCTTACTGCTATGAAATTACATTTGATTTCAGCACTGCTGTCTGCTGCGGTTATATTAAATATGTCCGCAGCATCGGCTTATTGTTCAGATACAACTGCTGTTTATGACAATGCGGACGGTATTACCGACTGCTTCGACCTTGTTAAAATGCGCTCTCAATACAACAAACAATATAACAATTCTGACCTCAATACTTTGTCAGGATTCGTACTGAATCGTATTCCTTACGACTTTCTTCGCTCGTTTGATAAGTCCGCAATTCTTGAACCTATGAACACAATCCACAATGGTGACGGTACATTCTACGGCGGCGGATATGAGGGCGGCTGTGCTATGCTCGACCCTATTTCAAAAAAAGACTACTGGATAGTCGCTATGAACCTTGCCGACTATAATAACGCTCAGCTTGCAGGTGCTTACCTTGAGGTCACAGGCGAACTCGGAACTATAAAAATGCTCGTGACAGACCTTCTGCCCGAAGGCAAAAAAGGTGACCTTGACCTTTATACAGACGCTTTTCCACTTATTGCTCCTGTTGAAAAAGGCAGAGTTCCTGTCTCATGGAAAATAATTCCGCTTGACAGTGCAGAAAATGCTCCCGTCTCTTTTAAATTCAAGGAAGGCAGTTCTCCATTCTGGTGCGGAGTTCAGGTCAGAAATCACCGCTATCCTGTCACAAAGCTTGAGTACCTCGACAATAACGGAAAATTCATCGAGCTTCAAAGACGCAATTATAACTTCTTTGAAAGCCGTTTTATGGGTGCAGGTCCATTTACTTTCAGAATAACCGATATCTACGGTCACGTTATCATCGACGAGAATATTCCACTCGTTCCGGACAACATATCTCAAGGTCACATTCAGTTTCCTTTATAATAACAGCTCAATTATGAGGCAATAACTCTTTCTTAAACTGCATTTTATCAAATTTACTGCGGAGGAAAAATATGAAAAATATCGCTGTTCTCGTATCAGGCGGAGGTACAAACCTTCAGGCACTTATCGACGCCGAAAAATCAGGAATTATTAAAAACGGCAGAATCACCTGCGTGATTTCATCAAATCCTGACGCATTTGCTCTCAAAAGAGCTGAAAAATTTAACATTCCAACACTCGTTCTGTCCCGTAAAAGCTACCCTGACGTTGCTTCGTATACAAAAGCTCTAACAGACGCACTCATTCAGCAAAATGCAGATCTTGTTGTCTATGCAGGCTTTATGACTATACTCGATGAACAGATAGTTAAAGCTTTCCCTTACAAGATGATGAACGTTCACCCGGCTCTTATCCCTTCTTTCTGCGGAAAAGGCTTCTATGGTCTGCACGTTCACGAAGCAGCTCTTGCTAAGGGTGTCAAGCTTTCAGGAGCAACGGTTCACTTCGTTACCGAGGTGTGCGACGGCGGTCCGATAATTATGCAGAAAGCCGTTGCCGTTGAAAACAACGACACTCCCCAATCTCTGCAAAAACGTATAATGGAACAGGCTGAATGGAAAATTCTTCCCGAAGCTGTTTCACTTTTCTGTCAGGACAAAATCCGTATTTGCGATGGCAAAGCTTACATAATCTAAGTGTACATATTCCATTTAAAAACAGTTTTAGAGGTCCCTTTAGTAAGTTATGCTCACATAACGTTTGAAAGGAAGTCATATTATGAAAAAATTATCCGTTTATGAAGAACTCCAGAATAATCCTTATCCGGGACGTGGAATAATTATCGGTAAATCCGCTGACGGATGCCACGCTGTTACCGCTTATTTCATTATGGGCAGAAGCGAAAACAGTCGCAATCGTGTTTTCGTTGAGGACGGCTGCGGTATACGCACTCAGGCTTTTGACCCGTCAAAGCTTGCTGACCCACATCTGATAATATATGCCCCCGTAAAGGTTCTCGGAAACAAAACTATAGTCACAAACGGCGACCAGACTGACACCATTTACGAGCTTATGGACAAACAGCAGACTTTTGAACAGTCACTTCGTACAAGAGAATTCGAGGACGATGCTCCTAATTATACTCCAAGAATTTCAGGCATTATAAGACTTACTGACAATGGCTTCAACTACGCTATGTCTATCCTGAAAAGTGCAAACGGCAACCCTGATTCCTGTCAGAGATACACTTTCAGCTACAGCTGCCCTGTAAACGGTGAAGGTCACTTTATCCACACTTATATGGGCGACGGAAATCCTCTGCCAAGCTTTGAGGGTGAACCTAAACTTATTTCTATTTCCGATAATATCAGCGACTTTACCGATAAACTCTGGTCAAGCCTCAATGAAAACAACAAGGTTTCTCTGTTTGTCCGCTATATTGACCTCAAAAACGGCAAATATGAAACTAAAATTGTAAATAAAAATACAAAATAAATATGGCTTATTCTTTCATTGCATACAAATTTTATTTGTATGCTTAAATTTATCAAGGAGGATATTATACTATGTCAAATGAAATGCAGTTAAAATATGGCTGTAATCCTAATCAGAAACCGTCAAGAGTCTATATGGCAGACGGCTCAGAACTTCCGATTACCGTACTTTGCGGCAAACCGGGATATATAAATCTTCTCGACGCATTCAACGGCTGGCAGCTCGTTAAGGAACTTAAAAAAGCTACAGGAATTTGTGCCGCAACTTCTTTCAAGCACGTTTCACCTGCTGGTGCTGCAATAGGCAGACCACTTTCCGATGACCTCAAGAAAATTTACTGGGTTGATGACCTCGGTGAACTTTCACCTCTGGCAAGTGCTTACGCAAGAGCAAGAGGCGCTGACAGAATGTCTTCATATGGCGATTTTATTGCTCTTTCAGACAAGGTTGACGTCTGCACTGCCAAAATGATTCAGCGTGAAGTTTCTGACGGTATCATCGCTCCGGATTACGACGCTGAAGCCCTCGAAATACTAAAATCAAAAAGAAAAGGCACTTACTGCATCCTCAAAATGGACGAAAACTATATTCCTGCACCAATCGAAACAAAACAGGTATATGGCGTTTCTTTTGAACAGGGCAGAAATGAACTCAATATCAATCGTGAACTCCTTGAAAATATCGTCACAGAAAACAAAAATATACCGTCAGATAAGCTTGATGACCTGATAATATCTCTCATCACACTTAAATACACTCAGTCAAATTCAGTCTGCTACGTCAAGGACGGTCAGGCAATCGGTATCGGTGCAGGTCAGCAGTCAAGAATCCACTGCACACGTCTTGCCGGTCAGAAAGCCGATAACTGGTGGCTCAGACAGTCTCCTAATGTTATGGGGCTTCAGTTCACAGACAATATCCGCCGTGCCGACCGTGACAACGCTATCGATGTTTACATCGGCGACGAATACGAAGATGTTCTTCGTGACGGTCAGTGGCAGAACATTTTCAAGGTAAAACCCGAAGTCTTTACTAAAGAAGAAAAGAAAGAATGGCTCTCAAAGAATACAGACGTTTGTCTCGGTTCTGATGCTTTCTTCCCGTTCGGCGACAACATTGAGCGTGCAAAAAAGAGCGGCGTTTCATATATAGCAGAACCAGGCGGCTCTATTCGTGATGACAACGTTATTGACGTCTGCAATAAGTACAATATTGCTATGGCATTCACAGGTATCAGACTTTTCCATCATTAATCAATTAATGTACCTCTGAAAAAATGTCGGTTCAGATAAATTTTCAGAGGTACTGCTCCTTAAAAATACAGGCAACATTTATGCAAAATCCAAAGATGCGTATTATACAGTGTCGCCTATAATACTTATATGAAACTACAAGGAGGAATCTTCCTAAATGAAAAATATTCTTGTCGTCGGAAGCGGTGGACGTGAGCACGCAATTATTATGAAGCTTGCACAAAGCAGCCATGTCGGAAAAATATACTGCACTCCCGGTAACGGCGGTATTTCAAAATATGCTGAATGCTTTAGCGTTGCAGCAACAGATGTAGACGGCGTTGTGGCTCTTGCAAAAAAAATTAAACCCGATATGGTCGTTGTTGCTCCTGATGATCCGCTTGTTCTCGGAATGGTTGACGCTTTACAGGCAGAAGGCTTTATGACGTTCGGTCCTAAGGCTAATGCCGCTATCATCGAGGGTTCTAAGGTTTTTTCAAAGGAACTGATGAAAAAATACAACATTCCTACAGCTTTCTATGAGGTCTTTACAGACAGCGAAAGCGCTGTTGCTTACCTGAAAAAGCAAAACAGTTACCCTGCTGTTATAAAAGCCGATGGTCTTGCTCTGGGAAAGGGTGTAATTATCGCTCAGAATGAACAGGAAGCTGTCGAAGCCGTCCACGATATGATAGATGAACTTAAATTCGGCAAAAGCTCGGCTCGCATCGTTATTGAGGAATTTCTTACAGGTCCTGAAGTTTCTGTACTTTCATTCACAGATGGTAAAACTATTGTACCTATGATTTCGTCTATGGATCACAAGCGTGCTTTCGATGGTGACCTCGGTCTTAACACCGGCGGTATGGGTACGGTTTCACCAAATCCTTATTACACAAAAGAAATCGCCGAACAATGTATGAAGTCAATCTTTATACCAACGGTAAACGCTATGAACGCTGAAGGCAGAACATTTGAAGGCTGCCTGTATTTCGGTCTTATGCTGACACCAAATGGTCCTAAGGTAATTGAATACAACTGCCGTTTCGGTGACCCTGAAACTCAGGTGGTTCTTCCTATGCTCGATGCAGACCTTTATGAAATCTTTGAGGCTATCTACAATCACTGCCTTGACTCGATTAACGTTAAATGGCACTCCGGAAGCTGCGCCTGCGTTGTTATGGCAAGCGGCGGATATCCTCAGAGCTACCCTAAAGGCATCGAAATGTCAGGTCTTGACGATATGGGACAGGTAGAAAACTGCTTCGTTTACCATGCAGGTACAAAGCTTTCTGCAAACGGAACTTTTCTTACAAACGGCGGTCGTGTTATCGGCGTTACCGCCTGCGGCAAAACTTTGCAGAACGCACTCGACATCGCCTACTGCGGAGTCTCAAAAATAAGCTTCGACGGTGCTCAGTTCAGAAAAGATATCGGTCAGAAAGCTTTAAAAGCTATTAACTGACGGAGGTGAGCTTATGAACCCTAAACTGCCGAAATGCTTCACTTTCGGACTTATCGGAAATATATTTTTCATCATATTCAGTCTCGTTTGCCTTTATTACTATGATTTTTTCGGCAGTAAAGGCGTCATAATATACACTATTGAGGCTATTGCTTACGCAAATGAAGCTCTCGGTTTCATTTTTATGATTCTTACAGTTATATTGCTTTCACGAACGGTACGACAAAGACATCTTATGAAGATTTCCTTTTCAGCTTACATAATTATGGAACTTCTTCTTATGATTATGGAGCTTAACTCCTACCGTATCAGCTTTTACGCTCCTTATTCGATAGGTCTTGCAATAGCTCATTCAGTAATCTCAGCAGTTGTTTGCTTCACATTTCTTTCCCTTGACCCCAAACGAACTGCACTTGAGATAGTTATCGTAATAACTGCCGGCATAATCCTTTTCGGAATGTTCGGTATGGTATTTCACTTGAGAATCTATTTCAGTATCCTGATGAACGCTTTCGCTTACATTTTTATGTTCTCTGCACTTAAATACCTGCTCAGTCAGCAGAAAATCGAAATTGATTGCTATGGCGACAAAGCAAGAGTCAATCAGTACAAAAGTACTTTTTTCGATTAGTCTGCAAAGCATAATAAAACTATTCACTATCATCGCAGGCAGCTTAGGCTGCCTGTTTTGCGTTTGACAGAACGAACTTAAAATGATATAATAACGATAATCTATAGTGCACATCTAAAAACTCGTTTGATTAAGGAAAAATCAAATTTGTGTGTCATATGCAAGGAAAGCTGTTTAAGGCGAACTTGTTGACCTCAAAGACGACTTGACAAAGCCGAGAATGTGCATAGGCGATTTTTTTAAAAGAAACTTTTATAGGTGACATATAGCCAAAGGAGTGAATTTATGAATCAGAGACTTCCACTGCTTAGGGAAAAAACTTCAAAGCTTACGTCTTCACCCGGCGTCTATATTATGAAAAATAAAGACTCCGCTATAATTTATATCGGAAAAGCTAAAAATCTTAAAAATCGTGTAACAAGCTATTTCCGTGAAAATCCTGACCACACTCCAAAAGTTGCCGCTATGGTATCTAACGTATTCGATTACGATTTTATCGTCACTGACAGCGAATATGAAGCTCTCCTGCTTGAATGCAGCCTCATAAAACAACATAAACCTAAATATAATATCCTGCTGAAAGACGACAAGGGTTACCACTACATAAGAATCTCAGATGAACAATTTCCACGCATCACTGCCGAAAAAAATACTCTTTCAGGCGGAACTTTCCTTGGCCCATATACGAGCGGTTTTATTACAAAGGAAACTGTCAATGAAGTCAATAAAGTTTTCAAGCTGCCTACCTGCCACAAGAAATTTCCTCAGGACTTTCATAAATCACGTCCATGCCTGAACTACAGCATAAAACAATGTATGGGACTTTGCAGAGGTAAAATAAGCTGTGGAACATACAACGATATAATTTCTCAGGCTGTCGACTATATTAAAAACGGCAGCTCGGATTCTACTGAAAGAATGGAAGCACAAATGCTTGAGGCTTCCGACAAGCTCGACTTTGAACGTGCTGCTTTACTCCGTGACAGGATTAATGCAATCAGAAAATCTGCCGAAAAACAGAAAATTATGAATTGCAGCTTCAGCTGTGCTGATGTTATAGCTTCCGCCGAAGATTCAAGCGGCATATGTATTTCAGTTCTTATGTACCGTGAAAGCAGACTCTTCGATAAAGCTGCTTTCTTCTTTCCGATTCCGGATAAGGACGATGACCTGCTCTCATCATTTATGCAGCAGTTCTATCACGGAAAAACAGATATACCTACTGCAATTATCCTCGAAACGCTGCCTTCAGAAACAGAACTTATTTCAACTATGCTTAAAGCTCAGTGCGGCAGAAAAATTGAACTGAGAGTCGCTCAACGTGGTCAATTCAGCGAACTTATAAGACTCGCAAAAAATAACAGTTCGGAATACCTCGCTATAAACTCCGGCAGAACTGCTAAGGAAGTTCTTGAACTTGAAGAACTCGCAAAAGCTCTCGGTCTTGCAAAACCTCCGCAATATATCGAAGCGTACGATATCTCAAACCTTTCCTCATCTTCTATGGTTGCAGGTATGGTTGTATTTGAAAACGGCAGACCTAACAAAAAAGCTTACAAACACTTCAACATTAAAGAGTTTTCTTCTCAGGACGATTACGGCTGTATGCACGAGGTTCTTAAAAGACGACTTTCACGGATAGGTTCGGATGACTCTGACCAATTTTTCGCAAGATGCCCTGACCTTATACTCCTCGATGGCGGTAAAGGTCATGTTAATGCTGTCGCTCCACTGCTTTCAGAGTATAATCTGGATATTCCGCTGTTCGGTATGGTAAAGGACGGCAAACACAGAACAAGAGCTATCTCTACCGGCGACAAGGAAATTCAGCTTACCTCAATCCATTCCGCTTTTATGCTGCTTACAAGAATACAGGACGAGGTTCACAGATTCTCTGTGAGCTTTATGCATTCAAAACATAAACAAAGCACTTACCTTTCAGAATTTACATCAGTAAAAGGAATCGGTACAAAAAAAGCCGCAAAGCTTATGTCTGTATTCAAAACAAAGGATAACCTCAAAAAAGCTTCACCATCAGATATCAAATCAGCTCTTTCTATAAATGACTCAACGCTCTCGGAACTACTTCAGATTATCTCAGATATGAAATGATATTATTACCATTATGATGAATTTTAAGTTTTTTTTGATAATGTATGGACAAATTTCAAAAAATGAGTTATAATGATACAAGGTAGCTTGTAAAAATCTGTTTGATTCAACTTATTTTTATTATCTGATGTTTTCAGAACACCCCCCTAAAGGTTACCATTATAATGAGGTGAAGCCAATGAGAGTCATTACAGGCTCTGCTCGTGGTAGAAAACTGATTTCCCCTATCGGTATGGACGTCAGACCTACTACTGATAAAGTTAAAGAAGCTGTCTTTTCAGCTATTCAATTCAATATTCCGGACAGCTACGTTCTCGACCTCTTCGCCGGAAGCGGTCAGATGGGCATAGAAGCACTCAGCCGTGGTGCTGCCAGAGCTTTTTTTATCGACAGCTCTAAAGATTCTATTAAAGTTATTACAGAAAATCTAAGAACTACTAAACTTGATAAGTTCTCAGAAGTCATTCTCCGTGACAGCTATGACTATATAAGTCTCACTACAAGAACCTTCGATATAATTATACTCGACCCACCCTACAGATTCGGTCATATATATAAGGTTCTGCCATTAGCCGCTGCCAAGCTTAACCCAGGCGGAATAATTATCTGCGAATATGAAGCCGATGCCGCTGAACCTCAACCTGCTGACGGTCTCATTTTAAGAAAGACTTACAAGTATGGTAAAATCTGCGTTTCCATTTTCTGTAAACCGGATTCGGAGGACGATAAATGAGACGTGTTGCTGTTTGCCCGGGCAGCTTTGACCCGGTTACACTCGGTCACCTCGACATAATTACAAGAGCTTCTAAATTGTTCGATAAGGTAATCGTTCTTATTTCACGAAATGCAGGCAAATATCAGCCAAGTTTCACTTCTACCGAACGAATGCTTATGATTCAGTCTGTTACAGAAGGTCTCGACAACGTAGTTATTGATATCCTCGACGGTCTGCTCGCAGATTATGTCCGTGAAGTCGGCGCTATAGCTATAGTAAAAGGTCTGAGAGCCGTAAGCGACTTTGAATACGAATTCCAAATGGCTCTCGCAAATAAAAAACTCTATGCAGGCGCTGAAACCGTTTTTCTTACTACTACCGCAGAAAATATGTACCTGAGTTCAAGCGTCGTCAAGCAAATCGCTTACTTTGGCGGAGATATCAGTCACTTTGTTCCCGAATGTATACTTGATGATATTAAAGAAAGATTAGTTAAAGAGAGGTAATTTCCTATGAGTATTGATGAAATCCTTGAAGAAATGGACGAACTGCTCGATAAATCTTCTTCGATGCCTTTTATGGCTCATAAAAAAATTGTGGACGGTGAAAGACTCAGAGAACTTATCAATGATGTAAGACTTAATATGCCTCACGAACTGAAAGAGGCTAAACAAATCGAATTCGACTCCCAGAGAATCCTTAACGAAGCTAAGAGAAATGCCGAAACTATTATCCATAAAGCCGAAGAAAGAGCCGGTCAGCTCGTGGCTAAAGAAGTTATCGTTGTTGAAGCTAAGAAAAAAGCCGTGGATATGATTATGAAAGCTCAGCAGGCTACAAAAAACCTACAGTCTACTGCTGCCGCTTCAATAACAAAAATGCTGACAGATACAGAAACATATTATGCTAAGAATTTACAGGAAGTAAAAGCTGTAAAATTAAGACTTTCCAATAAGAAAAATTAAAAAATTAGGTTCAATAGAAATTTTAATAGTTTGTTAATGAATTGTTCATATTTGTGTGTTATGATATTAGTATAGTTAAACGCAAAGGAGCGTAGCTTTTATTCAGCTACGCTCCTTTTTTACTTTTTACGGAGGTTTCTTATGGACAAAATTGATGCAAAATTAATTACTCTTTTACAGGAAAACGCAAGGACTCCGCTGAAAGTTCTTGCTTCAAAAGTCTTTCTCTCCGCTCCTGCTGTATCTTCAAGAATTGATAAGCTCGAACGTCAGGGAATTATCAAGGGCTACAATACAATTGTAAACAGACAAATTCTCGGATACCACATAACCGCTTTCATAAATCTTGAGCTTTCTGCTGAACAGAAACCGGTTTTTTACCCTTTCATCAGCGATTGTCCAAATGTTCTCGAATGCAACTGTGTTACCGGCACATACTCTATGCTGATAAAAGTTGCTTTCCCAAGTACTCAGGAACTCGACACTTTTATCGGTCAGCTTCAGCACTATGGCAATACTTCTACTCAGATAGTTTTCTCTACACCTGTACCACACAGAGAAATTTGTGTTGAATAGAAACTTGTTCTAATTTTCGGCATACCGGGTACTTCTAAGAACTCGTTTGATTAAGGAAAAATCAGATAGTTGCGGCTGCTGAAAGGAAACTTTATGAAAACGTGCTGTCGCACTATGAGTGAGTTTAACACAGTAGATGCCGTGCATAGCTGTTTTTTATCAAAAGAAAGTTCTTAAAGAGAGATACCATACTGTTAATTTCATCACATATAAAGCTTTTCAAGCCTTTTACGCAGCTTCTTTATTATCTTTTTTTCAAGCCTTGATATATAGGATTGCGATATGCCAATCATTTCAGCCACTTCTTTCTGAGTTTTCTCTTTTCCATCGAGAAGTCCGAATCTCATCTCCATTATCTCACGTTCACGCTCTCCAAGCTCATTTACCGCATCACGCAGCATTTCACGTTCAGCCTCATTTTCTATTCCCTTGTTTACAACGTCCTCATCGGTTCCGAGTATATCGGACAGCAGAAGCTCATTTCCGTCATAATCAACATTAAGCGGCTCATCTATCGAAAGCTCATTCCGATATTGCGATGACTTTCTCAAAAACATAAGTATTTCATTTTCTATACACCTCGAGGCATATGTTGCAAGCTTTATTTTTTTATTCGGACAAAATGTATTCACTGCCTTAATAAGTCCTATTGTACCTATTGATACGAGGTCTTCAACGCCTATGCCTGTTGATTCAAACTTCTTGGCTATATAAACAACAAGTCTCAGATTATGTACTATAAGACGTTCCCTTGCAGAGCTGTCATTTTCTTCAAGTCCTTGAAATACCTTTTCTTCCTCTTCCCTCGAAAGCGGCGGAGGCAATGTATCTGAACCGTTTATATAATGAACTCCGCCCGCTATAAGCTTATTGATTTTTTCAACAATAAAATCAATTCTGAATATGCTGCTTTTGAAAAAATATACTGAAATACGAGGAAAATGTACAGGGAATTTCCATCTGTGCTTCGATACGCTTCTTAGCTGGCGAGCAAAGCTTTTCTCTTTATCAGCATTTTTTTTGAAATGACAATTTTTAGAATCTGCTGCTAATTTTATTATTTTCATATTCTTCTTTCCTTTGCTTATAATTTCAGAAGTGCCGGATTGAATATTCCGCTCTCACCACCGCTTCTGATACCTATCATTGCTTCTACACTCTTTCTTTCTCCGCTGTTAATATTCTCTATGAGTATCTCATCAGGAGTAAATATCGGCAGCATTCCGCTGTTCCCTATGGTTTTGTACGGTATCAGCCTGAAACCTCTTGGCATCTGTTTGTTTTCATATATATCAGCTTTTACATTCACCAATGCTTTAAGGTCGATATCACTACATATGATAACTGGCTTTCCACTGAAAAAATCAACAAGAGAATTTCCGGTATCTGCAATTCCGCTTAAATTTACGGTCTCGCCTTTGTATTTTATATACAGCTTGTATGATGCTTCAAGGCAACCAAATCTGTCCATAAAGTATCTGAACACACAAAGTGATGTATACAGTGCCGTCGTTACCCCTATAAGCAGAAACAAAGAAAAATCAACATAAAAATATGTATTGTTGAACTGCATAAATGATGGCTCAAGCCATATGTAAACTGCATACACGACTCCTGCAAAAATAAAATTTGACGCTAAAAAGCATACCATATTTACAACATACCTTTTTCTGCTTTTATACCCGAATGCCATCGGAACTATTGTTGCAGCTGCAATAAGCTTCAGCAGAATATTCAGAATTGCATTCAGATTCGGTACAAGTATCAGAAGTGAATAAAGGCTTCCATATGCTGAGGCTAAAAGACATCTTTTTACAGATGCACGACTGTGCGTCAGCTTTCCTGTAGTTCTCAGCAAAAGGTAGTTCACATAGATATTCAGTATTATAAGTACGTCAACGTATATTGTCTGCATTTAACCACCGCCTGATATTATTATAATGCTTATTCACTGCAGATTATGTCGATTGAATGCACCGTCATTAAAACCTGCGACAAAGTTTTCAGAACTTCTTCTCAGAGGTACAAATAAATTATCATATAAATAAGAATAATCGTCCTGTATTTTTCATATAATTACTCAGAAATTATAAATGACAGGACGGTTTTTTATTATGAAATTTTTTAAATTATTGAAATTTCTAAAAACATATTTGATAAACCAAAAATCAGATATGTGCGTCAGATGCAAGGAAGGTTGTTTAAGGCGGACTTTTGCCCTCAATGACGGCTTGACGAAGCAAATGATGTGCATAGGCGTTTTTTTTAAAAAGAGGTTTTTAGAGATGCCATTATGCTTTGTATTATTACTTGCACTGATTACTACAGGTTGTGGCAGTACTGCTTTACAGGATTCTTCTGTTTCTGATAACTCAGATGTTTCAGACAAGAACCTCTCACTTTATGAACAGTCGGAAAATCAGCTCTACCTTGACGCTTCCGCTGACGAAAATCCACAAAAAATTCAAAGCTCAGCTTATGAGCCGCTAAATTATGATTACCAAAAAAGTATCTGGCTTCCGGTATTCAATTACAAAAACCTTATGCTCGATAAATCAGAAGATGAATTTCGCTCAAACATAAGAAAATATCTCTCAGATGCCAAAAGTCAAGGATATAACACAATATATGCTCATTCAAGAGCCTATTCGGACGCATATTACAACTCTTCTATTTTCCCAAAGGGAGAATTTTATAACGGCAAATATGACCCTCTTGCTATTATGCTTGACGAGGCACACAAGCTTAAACTTTCAGTTCACGCTTGGATTAACCCTTTGAGATGCTTTACCGTTGAGGAAATGAAAAATGTTTCCGATAACTTCATTGTCAGAAAATGGGCAGACCAAAAATCTGACTCCTATATCCGTGCGGTTGACGGAAGATTTTTCCTAAATCCTGCTTACGATGAGGTCATTTCTCTGATTTCGGACGGCGTAAAAGAAATCGTCTCAAATTATAATGTTGACGGAATCCACATTGACGATTACTTCTACCCCACAACAAGCCCGGATTTCGACAATCAGGCTTTTGCTCAGAGCGGTCAGAATGACCTGTCAAAATGGAGAATCAATAACTGCAATAAGCTTGTCAAATCTATATATGACACAATAAAATCAGTAAATCCAAAGGTTCTGTTCGGCATAAGTCCGCAAGGAAATATCACCTCCGACTACGCTTCACAATACGCCGACGTAAAACTTTGGGCAGGTACCTGCGGCTATTGTGACTACATCGTACCTCAGATTTACTTCGGTTTCAACAATCAATCCTGCCCTTTCAACGATGTCCTCGCTCAATGGGAATCAATTACAGTATGCGACAACGTTTCGCTCGTTATCGGTCTTGCCGCCTATAAACTCGGCAAGGAAGACAAATGGGCAGGCTCGGGTTCTCAGGAATGGATAGAAAATAGTGACATCATAACAAGACAAATTCAGACAGTCGAAAAATCCTCCGCCAAAGGATACGCTGTCTTTTATTAATATCACTCCATGAATTAATTTTCTTCACTTTTGGGCAACTCTAAAAAATATTTGATAAAGGGAAAATCATTTATGGGTACCATATAATTACTGAACTATAGACATTAAGGCACCTCTAAAAACTCGTTTGATTAAGGAAAAATCAGATATGTGCGGCAGCTGCAAGGAAAATTGTTTAAGGAGTGCTAATTGCACTCCAAAACGACTTGACAAAGCAGATGCCGTGCATAGCTTTTTTTCTCAAAAGGAGTTTTTAGAGGTGCCCATTACTTTAGAGGTACCCTTTACATACTTATTTTAAATGTGGTGTATATAAATACAAGAAGTTTTGGCAATAGTAAATTTGGAAAAAATAGAGTAACAACCGATTGGTAGAGCTTTTTAGAATTTACTCGGTAAAATTGCAATTATCGTGAGGCCCGATGATAAAAGAAACAGCTTTATTATCATTGGAAATAATATTGACCTGATTGCTGCCGCCGTATTCGCCATCGAGAGTCCATGTGATAGGGGTGTCGCTCAGAGAAGTAAATTTAATGTGGCTTGTCCTGAAGCATTTAATGTAATCCTTGTCGAGGTCTTGAGTGATGTTAAGGAGGGAGTGAAGAATTTGTTGCAGCTGCATAACGTTGGCAGGTTTTTTGATAATTGTGACTTCAAAAAGACCGTCATCGAGAAGAAAGTCACTGAGAGACAGAAGTCCCGCAACAGAAGAAGAATTTGTTACCATACCGTATATGAAGTCGTCCTCGATTATATTTTCGTCGTATTCAATACGCATGCGGTTGGCCTTGATGCTTGTAAGTTGGAACATACTGCTGAATATGTAAGCGGCATGACCAAATAGGTTTTTGATTTGCTGAGAAGTTTCGTAGGTGACGTTTGTAAAGGCGCCGAAAGCTACAATATAGGTAAAAAAGCCATCGTTGAACCGACCGACATCGCATGGTGTAGGTGAGCCGTCGATTATCCATTGGACAGCATTTGTAATACCTTTAGGTATGCCAAGACCTTTAGAGAAATCGTTAGTAGAGCCTGCCGGAATGTAGCCGATAGGGATATGATTTGATGCATTCATAATACCCTCAATGCATTCACTGAGAGTGCCGTCTCCTCCTGCGCATACAATGAGGTCGAATCCGTTTTCGCAAGCATACGTTGAAGCATTAACAGCGTCACGTTTTTCCTGAGTTGGGTGAGCAGTAACTTCGTAGTCAGCTTTGGTGAACATATCGAATATATCGCATAAGCTGTCACCGATGACAGCTTTTCCTGCTTGTGGGTTAAAAATAAAGTACAGTTTTTTCATTATATTTTATTCAAAGCAAAGTCTGAATTTCTTATATATTGATGTGCCAACTAAGTTTTTAATTTTTCTGTTTGCCTAAAAGCCAAAATCTGTCGTCAGAAAAACTTGCAATATACCAGTATTACTGTGCTTTTCTTTCTAAGCTTTTGACTTTTATTCTGCACATAAAATATTCACAGGTTAGCTACCACATCAATAATCTGTCAGTGTGTTGTAAATTTTGGTAAGAAAACGGACTTTAATCTGAATTACTCCTCTCTATAAAAATGCAAACAGGGTATTTCTAAAAGACTTTCTTCAACATATGAGTACCTCTAAAAACTCGTTTGATTAAGGAAAAATCAGACAGGTGTGGCAGCTGCAAGGAAATCTTCCGAAAGAGTGCTGTCGCACTATGAGGGAGGTTGACACAGTAGATGCCGTGTATAGCTGTTTTTTCTCAAAAGGAGTTTTTAGAGGTGCCCATATATATTACAGAAAAGGTTTTTAGAGACACCCTAACCTCAAAGTTCACTGCACGTTAATGTGCAATGAACATTGATGTCAGAAATGTGCAGTAGTTATTTTGCAAGAGCAGTCTTGATTTCTGAAATTTTGTCAGTTTTTTCCCAGGCGACATTCAGGTCTTCACGGCCCATATGACCGTATGCGGCGAGTTGTCTGTACTGAGGTTTTCTGAGGTTGAGCATTTTTATAATTGAAGAAGGGCGAAGGTCGAAAACTTTTTCTACAGCTTTTTCGAGAGCGTCCTCAGAGACTTTTCCCGTACCGAAAGTATCTACAAGTATAGAAACCGGCTTAGCGACGCCTATAGCGTAAGCGAGCTGAACTTCGCATTTGTCGGCGAGGTCAGCGGCAACAATATTCTTAGCAATATAGCGTGCAGCGTAAGCAGCAGAGCGGTCAACCTTAGTTGGGTCTTTACCGCTGAAAGCACCACCGCCGTGGCGAGAGTATCCGCCATATGTATCGACGATAATTTTTCTGCCGGTAAGACCGCTGTCGCCCTGAGGACCGCCAATAACAAAACGACCGGTAGGATTGATATAAATTTTTGTATTGCTGTCCATAAGATTCTGAGGGATAACAGGCTTTATGACAAATTCAGTGATATCCTCTCTGATTCTTTCGAGAGTAACCTCAGGAGCGTGCTGAGATGATATAACGACTGTATCGACACGAACAGGCTTACCGTCGTCATATTCGATAGTGACCTGAGATTTACCATCTGGTCTTAAGTAGCGAAGAGTGCCGTTTTTGCGGACTTCTGTGAGCTTCATTGATAGCTTGTGTGCGAGTGAAATAGGCATAGGCATAAGCTCAGGAGTTTCTTTGCAGGCAAAACCGAACATAATACCCTGATCGCCTGCACCTGTAGAAGCATCATCAGTATGCTGAGTGTTATCTCTGTATTCGAGAGCCTCATCAACACCCATAGCGATATCGCTTGATTGTTCGTCAATAGATGTCATAACAGCACAAGTGTGACCGTCGAAGCCGAATTTAGCTCTGTCGTAACCGATGTCGACTACAACCTGACGAACAATGCTTGGGATATCGACTTTAGCTTTTGTAGAAATTTCGCCCATACACAGTACAAGACCTGTAGTGCAAGCAGTTTCGCAGGCAACACGTGCGAATTTGTCCTGTTCAAGGATAGCGTCGAGAACGGCATCTGAAATCTGGTCGCAGATTTTATCGGGATGACCTTCTGTAACTGATTCTGAAGTGAATAAATTTTTAGACATTTTTAACCTCCACAATTTTAAAATCAGAGGGAACTTCAAAAAAACTGACTAAGGTAACTTTATCAATAGGCTGCAGCGATAAAAGTCGTGTATAGATTTGTCGGAAATATACAAAGTAAGCAGTTTGCTGCTATAAGCATAAAAGTCAGATTTTAAGATATGTTCCAAAGTGAATAAGCAGTTATAATTGCCTTAGAAAGTTTGCAAATAAAAAAGCGTCTTAAAATCCATAAGACGCAATGATTTTATAAAAATCCTCATCTGCCGGATAAACCGCAGGAATTAGCACCTTTCCTAAGGATACACATTAGTTGTAAAAACGTTATTTACAGTTACTGCCGATTGGCATCTGAAGTAAATAATGAATTTAAAGCAACATAAGGTGTAAACAGTCAGGTTGCCGGGCTTCACAGGACCTGTTCCTCCACCACTCTTGATAAGGTCAATTATTACACTTATTATACACTAATACTTGAAATTTGTCAATAGAGGAAATAAGGTGACCTCTAAAAATTAAGATTATTCAACAGGCATTTTGGAAATCATGCCGAGAACATACTGCTGAATTATAACAGCATCCTGAGCATTTATGCCATTTAAATTGCCCTGAACATCGGCATTTTTTGAGCCTTGTGCAGCCAAAGGAAATTGAGATTGGCTTACGAGAAAGCGTCTCAGAGAAACAACATCAGAAATATCAACAGTAGCGTCGCAATTAACATCGCCGTAAACAGTTTGCTGTGAAGTAGTTGTTTCCGTAGTAGTTGTGACAGTAGCAGATGTAGTTGCGGAAGTCGTCGGCTCGGTTGAATCTATGCTGACAGGAGCCATAGACGGTTTAACATCATTCCACCAACCCCAAGGATCTTGTCTGTATGATGATGCTTTTTCATCGTTAGTCCAAGTAAATACATTGTCATAGAGATGACCGTTATCATAATACCAATGAGCAAGTGCAATAATTTCGTCAGGATAGTTCTTGTAATATCCATCATTTTCGCCTGTATACGTTGCCCAACCGGTATTGAAGCCCTTAAGAGCTGCTCTGACAACCTGATAACCTGATAAGTTGTAATCATTTATAGCAAGATTTACAAAATGTAGAATTTTTCTTATGCCCATATGATTGGAAATAATACAGTCATAAAAATTTGATTCATTGAAAGTATACTGGAACATTTCGGGAACGTCTTCTTCCTTCATGAAGGTCGGGTTGCATCCGGCAAAAGCTGTGACAGCAGTTTGAATCGGTCCATAGGCATCAGCCGAATCAACACCAAATCCGCTTTGATATGCAGTTTCGAGGTCTCCGCCATCACCATTGCCGCCAAGTGTAGACTCACGGGTTGCAAGTCCGATAAACAAAGCATAAACTTTTTCACGGTCAGTCTGACCAAGACGGACTTTAAGTAAATCCCAATGCTCGTCGATTTCTTTATACAGGCTGTATTTTACCTGCTGAACAGTCATAGCGTGATTGATGGCACGAATTTCGGCAGTTGAACCATTTGCAGGGGTATTGCGTTCACCGTAGTTAAAAGGGTTACCGACGCCGTCATTCTGAACATTCCGGCTTGTGTCGTGAGCAGCAGAATCGCTTGCTGAAGCAGTAATTGAATAATTTTGATGCAAGCACATTGATTGCTGACCAGCTATTGCAAATGTCATAAGTGATGCAGATATAATAGCAATTGACTTTTTTAGCTTAGCACTTTTTCTCATAATTTAAATCCCTCTCAAAATTTAATTAAAAATTGCTTTAAAAATGCTTATCGGCAGTTACCGATTGCAAATCCTACATATATTTTACTACATTTTCAAAAGTAAGTCAACGATTTTTTATACGCATTATATAATTCAGTTATTTTATTTAAAAATTTCGCTTAAGGCAATTTGTAACTAATGTTTTATATTTTGGAATAAATGTTGACTTTTAGTGAGGATTGTTGTATAATAACAGAGTATAAAGTGATGTGAAGGGAGCTGAAAAACTATGAAAAAAAGATATAATATTGGTCTTGTTGTGGCAAATATAACTGACCCATTCAGTAACGCTGTTGCAAAAGGTGCAATGGCTGCCGCTGAAAACCTGGATATTAATTTAACAATATTTCCTGCCAAATATGTCGACTACACCTGCTCCTCCACTGACGGAACGTACGAGTACCAATATAATGCCTTACTATCACACGCAGCTACCGGCGGATTTGATTACGTAATAGTTGCAATAGGTACGGTTGCTTATCTGAGTGATAACAAAAGAAAAAAAGAAATTCTTGATATTTTTCATAATACTCCTATTCTTAGTGTTTCAGCCAATATAGACGGATATGACTATGTACAGTATGACAACACATCAGGTATCACCCAAGCTGTAAACTACCTTGCAAAATCTGGTAGAAAACACATATGTATGATGATTGGCGACCTCACAAATAATGAATGCCTGCAAAGATTTGAAGCTTATCGCAAAGCTATTGCCAACAACGGTCTTGAATACCACGATACATATGTAATGTCAAGTGACATTTCAGAGGACTGTGAAAACGAAGTTGCTTTGCTCATAAAAAATAATGCTGAATTAGACGCTGTATTATGCGTAAATGATATGGTTGCAACTACAGTTTGCAAAATGATTAAGAAAACTCACAGAAAAGTAGGACAAGATGTTGCTGTTGTGGGATTCGACGACCTTCCGTTTGCAACAAAGCTTGACCCTCCATTAGCATCAGTACGTGCCGATGCAGCAAACCTTGGATATCGCTCAGTCGAAAAAGCCGTTAATTTTCTCGACGGTGTAAAGGACGATGAGCATCTTCTCGGTACTATGTTCATTCCAAGAGCATCTTGTGTTGCAGACAGTACAAACGATATTGATATGTACGAAATGTTCAGCGGCAATTGCGAGGAAATATCTGAAAATATTATGGCTTATATCTCAGTCGGCAAAGAAAAATCAGACAACTATTATGTAATTAAAAATTTCTGCATTTACATTGTTTCACTTATAAAAAGCAGAATAGCCAACGGAAACGCAAATGAAGCTGATATAAAATATATAAGCAGCCTTTTCGAGAACTTTTTCGACGAATACATAAACTATGACGAAACTTTACTGAAAATAATGGATATTCTTGACCTATTTAATGTATGGATAACACAAAAATGTAAAAGTGACAGCAAAACAAAAGCGGCTGACAGCTTCAGAAAAACTGCGTACAAAAAAGTAATCGGCGGACTTATTTCAAACCTTAATTCGGAAAAAAATAAAATATTCGACCAGAATCATAACTTCAACCTCGTTGTAAGAGAAACCCTTATGTTCAGCGAAAACCTTAACGAAATCTATGCAAACATACTTGCCAAGCTTTATTGCCTGAATATAAAACGAAGCTATCTTTATTTGCTTGATGAACCAACAGTGTATCAGTCAGGTACATTTTTTCCAATGAACGTTCAGTGGAATTTCAAGTCATATCAATGTGAAAAAAATACATACTCTATCACCAATAGTCAACAGCGTATCAGTGCTGATAAGCTGTACGCCAATGAATATATTCCAAGTGATGAACGTCACACATTTGTCGTTGCTGACCTTTATTCAAGAGAATATCAGTATGGCATACTTTTGTGCGAACCGGAATCAGATCAGTTCTTTGCAAATCTCGAATTTACTGTTTATCAGATGAGCACAGCTGTGAAAATAAGCGAATTTCTTTATAAGCAGGAATCAATGTTCAATGAGCTGCATAAAAATAACCTCGCATTTGAAAAAATGTCAAAGGTTGATGAGCTTACAGGAATCTATAACCGACGAGGCTTTTATGCTGCCGCAAATAACCTTATTATGAATCCTGAAAATATCGGAAAATTTTTCATAGTATGCTATGCAGATATGGATAATCTGAAAATGGTAAACGACAGCTATGGTCACATTGAAGGCGATTTTTCACTCAAAGCACTTGCTGATTGCCTCGTAAAGGTTTTCGGACAAAATGGCGTCGTCGGTCGAATGGGTGGAGATGAATTTGCTGCAATTATAAGAAGTGACCTTGCGGAAAGTAAAGATAAAATTTCTCAATCTAAAGAACATTTAATTACTGAACTGAACAAATCCGCCTGCAAACCATATAAGATTAATATGTCAATGGGAATTTATGAATGCTTATGTGATAATTCATACAGCTTGAAAGACGCTATCGATAAAGCGGACGACATACTCTATACAATTAAAGCCAAAAGAAAAAAAGAAATCTAACAGAGCTAATGTATTACATTGACTCTGCTATTTTACTATAGGGCATCTCTAAAAACACATTTTAAAGGAGAACTTTTGAAATGCAGAATTTAATAGAAATAAAAGAAGTGAGTAAAGAATTTAAAATACTTAACAGAAGAGAAGGTCTTATCGGAAGCGTAAAAGACCTCTTTTCACGAAATTATAAAATCGTCAAAGCCGTTGATAATATTTCAATTAGTATCGCACCGGGAGAAATTGTCGGATATCTTGGACCTAACGGTGCAGGAAAATCAACAACAATCAAAATGATGACAGGTGTTCTTGAACCTACAAGCGGAGAAATTCTCGTAAACGGCAACGTACCTTACAAAAACCGAAGCAAAAATGCTCAGGAAATCGGAGTAGTGTTTGGACAGCGTTCACAATTGTGGTGGTCATTACCTTTAATTGAATCATTTCGGCTGCTAAAGGACATCTACCAAATTGATGATTCAGAATATGAAAATGTTATTAAGCTATATAAATCACTTGTCGACATTGAACCTCTTTTGCATAAGCCAGTGCGTCAGATGTCACTCGGTCAAAGAACACTGAGTGATATTCTTGCGGCATTTCTGCACAACCCTAAAATAGTATTTCTTGACGAACCAACTATCGGACTTGACGTCTCTATGAAAAATAAAATTCGTATTCTTATACAGGCACTTAACCACGAAAAAAATACAACCGTAATTCTTACCACCCACGATATGGGTGATGTAGACGCCCTATGTAAGAGAATAGTAATTATTGACAAAGGCAAAATGCTATATGACAACGATATCGAACATCTGAAAGGATTCTTTGGTTCATATAGAACACTAAAGCTCAGATTGGGCGAAAATGAAACACAACAGACAGATGTTAATCTTGAAAATGCTCTCGCAAAGCATTTTACAGAGTATGAAGCAATCTCTGTTTCTTCAGATGATGAATGGACAAGCATACTTATTAATGAAGAAAAAATAAAGCTTATGGACGTAATGAAAGCTGTTCAGGATAATTATTTTATCCGTGATATGAAGCTTGAGGAAATTTCAACAGAAGAAGTTATAAGAAAAATTTATGAGGAGGGTGTGTAATGAAGCTAAAAAAATATTTTGCACTTACACGCTGCGGAATCCTTGAATCATTGCAGTTTCGTGCCTCTTTGCTTGTAATGTTTGCGGGTAATCTTGTTTACCTGACTGTTGTTTATTTCTTATGGAAATCTATCTATGCCTCGTCAGGAACAAATTCTGTAAACGGTATGACATTTCATGACACACTGATTTATCTTGTATTGGCTACAGCATTGTTTAATTTTATGGAAATGTACGCTGTATGGGAAATAGGACGTAATATACAAACCGGTAAAATTGTACTGGACTTATTAAAACCAATAAAATACCGAAGTTACCTTTTCTGGTCATATTCCGGTTCATTTGTGGTAAATTTTTTCACAACATTTCTGCCTACATTTATTACAGTATGTATTGTAACTAACAGTGCAGTTCCACTTGGAATAAACCTTTTGTATTTTGCATTATCCATTGTTCCGGCAGTTATAATAAATTACAGCATAGATTTTATAGTCGGAACTATATGCCTATATACAGAATCTATTTGGGGAATAAACATAATGAAACAGGTAATAGTAATGCTTTTTTCCGGAGCAACTATACCAATAGCATTTTTCCCAAAAACACTAAAAAACATTGTAAACTACCTTCCATTTACTTCAATTTACAATACCCCACTAAGCATTTTGCTTAACGGCAATCCACAGAACGCAAATATCTTGACAATGCTTGGCATACAGGTGATATGGTGTATAGCATTGTTGATTGTAAGCAGCGTTTTCTGGAAAATTTCTTTGCGACAGATAACTGTGAATGGAGGTTGAGCATTATGAAGAAAAAAGGCATAAATTTTTATTTACATATATATTTTAAAATTCTTGCACAGGATATTAAAAGCAAAATGAGTTACCGTGCAGACTTTATAATTTCAACAATAGGAATGATATTCACAAATATAGCAGGATTCGTAAGTTTCTGGATATTATTCAGAAATTTTCCGTCCATAAACGGCTGGAGCTACTATGAAATGATGTTCCTTTATGGTTTCTCACTGATTTCTATTACACCTGTGCAATGCCTTTTTGACAACAACTGGAATTTAAGAATGTACGTTTATTCAGGTGATTTTATCAAGTACTGTTTTCGTCCAATAAATTTATTTTTCTATTATCAATCAGAAATATTCGATATAAAAGGTCTTGGACAGCTTGCGTTCGGACTTGCTACAATGGTATATGCGTGGACTAAAATTGGACTTGCCTGTACACCACTTATAATTCTTAAAACAATTATTTTTCTGATAACGGCATCTTTGATTATGATAGCTGTAATGAATGCAGCAGCGGCAACGTGCTTTTGGATAACAAATTCGTTTTTTGTCATGGACCTTGCACTTAAATTCAGAGATTATGCCAAATATCCGATTACTATTTTTAGTCCTGTATTTCGCTTTATATTTACATTTATAATACCTGTTGCATTTATAGCATACTATCCGAGCCTTGTAATTCTTCGGCCAGATAATATACCGGTACTTTCGTGGATTTCACCTGCTTTTGGCTGTTTATTCTTTTGGCTCAGCTACAAACTGTGGATGCACGGTGCAACGAAATACAGTGGAACAGGTTCTTAAGGCTACACTGCACTAAATTTGTGCAGTGCAGCCTTAGAAATTTCACTTGGCATTCGGCAAAATTATACTCAAAATTCTCACAATGATTTTATGTGGTAACTCTCTAATTAAAATTATACTCAAGGCACAATGCTTACCGTGCAACTTCAATTGTAATAACCGTATTCAACCAATACTGAAAAATTTGTGCAAAATATTCTAAATAAGGTAAGCAAATCTCTGTGTGTGTTATCAAAACTGTACAATATATCGCATTCGACAAAATTCGACAAATAAAATAAAAAAATACCTTGAAATTCTTATTCATAATGTGTTAAAATTATAAATGTAGAAAAGAAGGAGGCAAAAATGAATAGCAAAATCAAGGTAATGATTGGAGACGATTCAGCTGAATACGGTGTGAACATTGCAAGTAAGCTGAGAGAAGCGGGACTTTATGCGTACACCAGAAGAAAAGACGGCAATGTGTTACTGGAATCAATAAAAAATGATGTGCCGGATGTCGTTGTAGTAGACCTTACGGTACCAAATATTGATGCTATAGCTCTTATGCGCAGAATTGAAAGATTAAAGATAAAGAAGCCGGAATTTATAATAACTTCGGCATTTGACAATCCGTTTATTGAGAGACAGGCAATAGAAAACGGTGCATCATACTTTCTCGTAAAGCCATTTGAAGCTGAAACACTTTGCTCTGTCATAAAAGCAGTTGCAAAAACAGATGCATCAGAAGAATATGAGGATATGGAAATCATCGTTACAGACATAATTCATCAGATAGGAGTTCCGGCACATATAAAGGGCTACCATTATCTGAGAACAGCAATACTTTCTGCAATAGAAGACCAGGCATTGCTCGATAGTGTAACGAAGCTTTTGTATCCTACAGTAGCAAAAACATATGATACAACCTCTTCAAGAGTTGAAAGAGCAATAAGACACGCAATAGAGATAGCGTGGGAACGTGGAAATATGGACGTTATCAACTCTTTTTTCGGATACACAATAAACACTTATAAGGGTAAACCAACTAACTCGGAATTTATTGCACTGATAACAGACAAGCTAAGTCTGAAATATAAGGCAATAACTTCACGCAATCATGTTTCGGCTGCAAAAGCAGTCTGAAACCGTATAAAAAATTAAGGCTGCATAGCATAAGGATTACTATGAATCCAAATGCAATATGCAGCCTTAAACATTTTAAATGAAATCAGAAAAGTACTTTGTAACAAAATCAGGAAGTGGTGCTTTGAAAGTCATGGAATTGAGATACGAAAGAGGAGAACCTTCCGGAAATGAAAATGAGGTCATATATGCACACAATGCCTGATATCGCATACCGTACGACAGATTGATATTGTGAACACCGTATTTTTCATCTCCAAGCAGCGGTGCACCTATATGTGCAAGATGTGCCCTTATTTGGTGAGTTCTTCCGGTTATGAGATTAACTTTAACAAGTGAAAGCCCATTTTGTGATGTCAGAACCCTATATTGCGTAGTAATTTTTTTGTATCCATCAAGCTCTTTGTCTGAAATGTAAACTATATTATCTTTATCTGACTTTTTGTGGTATGCCGAAATAACAGCAGATTCCGGAAAAGGCTTTTTTACTGTAATACAAAGATATGACTTTGATATCAGGCGTTCACGGATAGCCTGATTGATTTCACGCAGAGCCATAGCGTTTTTAGCGGCTATGACAAGACCACTTGTATTTTTGTCAATTCTGTTGCAAAGTGCCGGTGCAAATGAATTTTCTGATTCTGGCAAATATTTTTTTTCATTTATAAGATAAGAAATAACACGGTTTATAAGCGTATCCTCACTCTTTTCATTGTCACAGTGTACTGCAAGTCCGATAGGCTTATTGACAATAAGGATATTTGCATCTTCAAAAATTATTTCCGGACGAGCATATTGCTGATGTATTGGAATATGTTTTTGCGGTTTATCCGATGATAGAAACTCGTCCTTTATATACAGCGTAAGTTTGTCATTTTCAGCAAGAATGTATGACGCATCACAACGTTTACCGTTGATTTTAATATCCTTTTTTCGTATCAGCCTGTACATCATGCTTTTAGGCAGTTCAGGCAAAGCCTTTGAAATAAATTTATCGAGACGCTGACCGCTATCGTTGCTGTTTATACAATATTCTTTCAAATTAATACTCCTTGATGACAACTTGTTATAACAAATTCTATACTCTACAAAGTTGTTCACTATATGTTTTAAATTAATTATAACATTTCGTTATAATTAAGTCAATTTTCAAGTAGCACAAAAAAATCTTAAAAAACTGTGAATTTTGTATAAAGTTTCAAATATATATTGATTTTTCTTTTACCATATGTTATAATTCCATTATAGTAAATCTTTACAAGAAAGGAAGATGAATTTAATTATGTTAAAAAACTTTTTATCAGGACTTATTGGTGCCGTTATGATGACATCTGTTTGTGCAGGAACTATTATCGCTCCAAAGAGTAACGCCCATGCTTCGGACGATACAGCTGTTCAGACAATTGAAAGTCCTGTTCTCATCAATCTTAATGCCCTTGCTTCAGAAGACAGCGTATCGCCTTCTGACAAGGCAGCCGTACCTTCTGTAACTGACACTGCTTCTGATTCGGCTGACAAATCTGCTGCAAATGCTTTTAAAGTGTTTGAAATATATGATGCTTACAATCAGTACATTAATCAACAAACAACAGAAACCACTACTACAACTACAACCACAACTACAACTACAACCACAACTACCACTACCACAACTACTACAACTTCTTTACCTGCTACAACAAGAATATCTTGCGGAATCGATGTCTCAAGACATCAGGGAAATATTGACTGGACTGCTGTAAAAAATGCCGGTGTCGACTTTTCAATCATCCGTGCAGGATATGGCGACCTCGTTTCTCAGGAAGATGTGAATTTCAGAACAAATATGGACGGAGCAAAATCTGTACAAATGCCTTGCGGTGCATACTGGTATAGCTATGCCACAACAATCGAAGATGCTTACCTTGAAGCAGAAACCTGCTATCAGGTAATTAAAGATTACCAATTTGAATATCCGATTGTTTTCGATATCGAAGACAGTTCGCAAAAATATCTCGGTGCTGCAACTATTTCCGGAATCATTGAAGCTTTCTGTTCTACCCTCGAAAACAAAGGCTATTATGTAAGCTTATACAGCTATTCAAGCTTCCTTAATACAAACGTATATAAAACAACTTTGGAAAGATATGATATCTGGGTTGCACATTATGATGTAAGCAGTCCGGCTTTTGCAGGAAATTACGGTATGTGGCAATATTCGTCAAGCGGTAATATTAACGGAATTCCGGAAGACGTTGATCTTGATTATGCTTATAAAGATTATCCGAAAATAATGAAAACGTTTAAATTTAACGGATTTAAATAAATATAAAATGCATATCACATTTTGTGATATGCATTTTTGTGTGGAATGAGGTATATTTATGGTACATTTTATTATAGGCGGTGCCGGAAGCGGAAAATCTACGGAGATAATGAAGAAGATTAACGAATTTTCAGATATCGGAAAAAATCTTTGCATCATAGTGCCTGAACAGTTCTCATATGAGTTTGACAAAAACCTTTACAGATATATAGGCGTTCAAAAGTTCAACCAACTTTTTTCGCTCACATTTACAGCTCTTTCAAGACAACTGTTTCAGATTTACGGCGACGATAACAGAAAAGGTGTTTATGCCGACGAACTTAAAAAAGCTATAATTATGAACGAAGCTCTGATAAACGTTTCTAAAATGCCCGAAGGCTTGAAATTTTTCGGAAAATATGTCAGCCGCAACGGCTTTATTACCGATGTTATACGACTTCTCAAAGATATGAAACGCTCAGGAATAACACCTGAAAATCTTTCGGAGAAAACCATTTTTCTTAACGGACGTCTGAAAGACAAGTCAGATGACATAGGAAAAATTTATTACGAATATGAACGTCTGCTCGGTCAATACAGCTTGAAGGATAACCTCAACGATATATCAGAAGCCGCAAAAATCGCAAATGCAAACAACTATTTCAAAAACAAAATAATTTTTATCGACGAATTTGAAAATTTCAACGGCGACCAGTATGAAATGTTGAAAACTATGATAACCAATGCCAAAGATGTCTATATCGCACTGCGTACCGAAAACGCCGATGCTGAAGAGTTTACTCTTTTTGAGACCGTAAACAGAACATATAGGAAAATTATGCGAATTTGCATCGAAAACGGACAAAAAACAGATAAGCTAATTTGCAACGGAACTTACAGATATAAATCAGATGATTTAAAACACCTCAGCTGCAATATACTAAGAAGCAAAAAATGCGTATCACCGAAAAAATCCGAAAACATCAAAATATTTGAGTCAAAAGACTACTACAGCGAATGCGAATACGCTTGTGCAACTATAAAGCATCTTATATATGAAGACAAAGCCCTGCATTACAATGACGTATGTATAATATCAAATAATATTGCTGACTATGCCGGAGTCCTTGAAGCAACCTTTGCAAGATACGAAATACCATATTTTCTTAGTGTCGAGAAATCAGTTTCACATACTGCTCTTATGGTGTTTGCGGCAGCAACAGTAAATATTGCCTCTTCAAGCGGATATCGCACGGAAGAACTTATGCGTTACCTTAAATGCGGTATACTTGACCTTACACTTACAGAAATTTCACTCCTTGAAAATTACTGCTATAAATGGGGTATAGACGGAAATAAGTGGAATAGAAAATTTGAGGCTGACGACGAGCTTACCCAAACGGCTGAAGCTGTACGAATAAAAGTAATAAAGCCACTCGAAAAGCTGAAAAAAAAATGCTCAGTTTCAAATGCATCAGAAATAACAAAGGCACTTTATGAGCATATTATCGAATGCAAAACTGACAAAAGAATTTCTCTTTATATATCAGAGTACATAAGCGATTCAAAAGAATACCTTGCATCTGAGCTTAAACGTCTATGGGGCTGTCTTATAGATATTCTTGACAGTATTTCTGAGCTATACGGCGATAAGGAAATTACAATGAAACAGTATAAATTGCTGTTCGATACGCTCCTTTCACAAGTGAAATACTCTGTGCCTCCACAGACGCTTGACAGCGTAACTGTCGCACCTGCTCAGACTGCAAGACTTAATGCTCCAAAAATAGTTTTCATACTCGGAGCAAACGAAGGAAGCTTTCCTGCAAGTATAAGCGTTCACGGACTTCTTTCAGAAGAAGACAAAATGATACTCGCAGAAAAAAGCAAAATAGAAATGTCCCGTTCTGCTGCCGAGCTTATTTCTGACGAGCGACTCGTAGTTTATAAATCACTGTCAATAGCTTCTGACAAGCTCTTTATAAGCTATTCCCTGTCAGACCTCTCAGGTCAACAGAAATATTCTGCTATCGTCCTTAAATCAATTACCGAACTTTTCGCCGAGGGCGATAAAATGCTAATCAACGAAGCTGATATTACACCGGATTTCTACGCCGTTACACTTAAATCCGCATTCTATAATTTTATGCAGAATGACAAGCTGAACACTGCCGAAATCAATTCTATAAAAGCCGTACTGAAAAATGACAAATTTTATAAGGACAAAATCGAATATGTATACAATTGCACAAAGCAAAATGAATTAAATCAGCAGATTAAAAACCCGGAACTTATGGAGAAACTTTTGAATTTTTATCCGCTGAAAATTTCACAGACAAATTTTCAGGCATACAATGAATGCCCATTCAAATTTTTCTGTAAGGTGTGCCTTAATCTTTTCAAACGTGAAAAAGTGTGCCTTGACACCATTTCAGCCGGAAACCTTATGCACAACTGCTTTTATAATCTTGTATCAGGACGCAGCAAAAATGAGTTCCTCGAAATGAGTTATGATGATATAGTATCAGAAATTCAGAAATCTTCCACTTTGTACCGTCAAAATCTTAGTGCAGAGTATATCACCACACCACGTTTTGAACTGAATTATGACAAGCTTGCAGGCAGGCTTACAAGAATTGCCGTGCATTTGCAGCAGGAACTTATGGTATCAGATTTTGTCCCGGTAAATTTTGAGTACAGAATTAAAGGTGACGAAGCATTAAAGCTCCCATTTGCACAAGGAAAACAACTTGAGTTCGGCGGAATAGTTGACAGAGTTGACAGTTGTCAATTAAACGGTAATGAGTATATAAGAATAATTGACTACAAAAGCACTAAAAAAAATCTTACTCCTGAACTTATCAATAACGGAATAAATATGCAGATGCTGCTTTATATCTTTGCTATGACCGAGAAAAATGATAAAATACCGTCAGGCGTCCTTTATTCACCTCTCAGCATTGATAAAATTAATATTGAGGACACAATCGAAAAATCTGAAAACAAGACACTTATTGATTCAAACCTTAAATCAAGAGGTTTCGTCATTGATAACAAAGAAATTCTAAATGCTATGGAACATAATATTAATGGTAAATTCATTCCCGCACGACTTTCCAAAAGCGGCGAATACGATAAAAATAAAACTTCGTGTATAACTTCAGATGGAATGGAAAAACTTAGAAAAATTTCATATGACAAGCTCTCCGATATGGCAGAAGCAGTCTACAGCGGACAATTCAGTGCATCACCATTTGTCGGAAAAGGCGACGATGCGTGTAAATACTGCGATTACATAAACGTGTGCGGCAACAACAACAGACTTGCTTATATGCCACGAAACAATACGGATACCTCCCAAATCGAGGAAATCTTAGGCAAAAACAATAACGAAACGGAGACTGATGAAAATGGCTTGGACTAAACAGCAGCAGCAGGCAATATCAGCAAGAAGCTGTTCCCTTATAGTTTCGGCTGCCGCAGGAAGTGGTAAAACAGCCGTACTTGTCGAACGTCTCGCAGGCATACTTGTTGATAAGGAAAACCCCGTAAGAGCAGACAGAATGATTGCCGCAACATTTACTAATGACGCTGCCTCTGAGCTGAAACAGAGACTTAACGAAAAACTTTTGTATATTATAAGTAGTGAACCCGAAAACACTTACGCTATAAAACAGTACACACTGCTGCAAAATGCAAAAATATCAACGATAAATTCTTTCTGCTTTGAGCTTTTAAGAGATAATATAGGAAATCAGGGCATAGGTGCTGATTTTACCGTGCTTGACGATACCGAAAACAATATCATCAAAGCCGAATGTGCAGATGAGATAAAAAGCAAATGGTGCCTTGAAAGAAAAAATGATATGGAACTGCTTTACGACAGATTCTGTATCAAAGACGATTCTCCGATAACTGCACTCATTCTCGAATTCGATAAGTTTCTGTCATCAACAGCTTTTCGCAGCAAATGGCTTGAAGATACTAAAGCAGAATTTGATAAGCCATATAACGAAACCGTTTATTTTAAAACAATGATGGACGACATAATAAAAGAACTCAAAAAATCAATAAAGCTTGCTGAAAATAACATTGATATGACAGACGATATTTTCGATATTTCTTCCGATGAAAAAATTGCAAAAGTTGCCGAAAGCTCAAGAGCTCAGTCTGAAGACGATTATACAAGAGTAAGTGTGGCATTAAAAGCATTACTTGAAAACACTGGAATTACAGAAGAAATACAAACTTACTGCAATGGCTTCGGAAGACTTATCTCTGTCAGCAAAAAACTTGAGTACGACACTAAACTAAGAGAAAAATTAAAGGCAAACCGTGACTTTATAAAAAATTCAGTAAAAAACACTTTCTCAAGATTAAATTCAATAGAAGAAGATATCACCATCAACAAGGAGCTTTTCGGTATCCTCAAGGATATGGTCGAGGAGTACTTCGATTTGCTTTGGAGCAGAAAAACAGATAAAAATGCTATCAGCTTCGATGACGGCGAAAGGCTTGTACTCGAAATGCTCGCCGATACAGACGAAAACGGAAATACGATTCCTTCGGAAATTGCAAGAAAAATATCAGAATATTACGATATCATAATGATTGACGAGTATCAGGACTCCAATGATAAACAGGATATGATTTTCAAGCTGATTTCAAAGGACTGTAAAGTCGGCAATAACGGTTTCGTTCAGTATGGAAAAAACGCATTCCTTGTTGGCGACGTAAAGCAGTGCATTTATAAATTCAGACTCGCTAATCCTGAAAACTTCATAAACACTTTGAAAAGCTCTGAAGAATACTCGGCAGAAAATACAAAAGAAAATTCATATCTGAAACTTAATAAAAATTTCAGAAGCTCTGAATCCGTCATAAATTCAGTAAACTTTATTTTCAGAGAAATTATGTCGGAATCGTGTGGTGACGTTGATTACGATTCTCAAGAGGAACTCAATTACGGTGCTGAAATTTTCAACGGTGCTGTCAATAAGGAAAAATGTACAACACAGGTAACTCTTATTAATACAAATAATGATGACGATGCAGATGACATAGATGATGAACAAACCGATGAAACAAAGCCTTTGCCAACTGATAACCCGGAAGCCGATTTTACGGCATCTCAGATACGACGTATGCTCGATGAAGAAGAACCGGTGGTTCTTAAAAACGGTAAAATTCGTCCGTGTCAGCCGTGCGACTTCTGTATCCTCGTGCGTAAAAATGCATATGCAAGACTATATGTTGAAAAGCTCGGGAAACTTGGTATAAACGCAAAGGGCGAAGAAGAAAAGGGATATCTTAATTCCCGTGAGATAGCCGTTTTACTTGACCTGCTAAGAATTATAGATAATCCTATGCTCGACATACCAATGGCATCAGTCATGATGTCACCTATGTTTCTGTTTTCTGCCGAAGATATGGCACAACTTAAAGTACTCGATAAAAAACAGAATCTCTATATTATTATGGAAAATGCTCTTTCTCATTGCTCAGGCTATGAAATTAACAGCCGGCTTGAAGAAAAATGCCGTGACTTTCTAAACGTTTTGAAAAATTTCAGATTGCAGGCAGTTACTTTGTCTGTAAATGACCTGATAGAAAGAATATACGATACTACAGACTTTCTGACAGTAATGCAGCTCTTTACAGATGGCGAGAAAAAACGTGCAAACCTCAGAGCATTAATAAATTATGCACATACTTTTGATTCAAACAGCTCGGTGTCCGCAAGCGGAGGTCTCTCAGGCTTTGTAAGACATATAGATTACCTTATCGAATCAGGCGAAGACTTCAGACAAGGCAAAATAAGCTCGGCATCAGATAATTATGTATCAATCAAAACTATCCATAAATCAAAAGGTCTCGAATTTCCATTTGTATTTATTGCCGAAACAAACGGAAAATTCAGATTCGATTTTCCTCCTCTTTTATGCGGCGTCAATAACAGAATAGGCTTTATAGTGAATTACCCCGAATACGCAAGACGTTACAGAAGTATACTATACTCACAGCTTATGACAAAAAATAAGTCGGATATCATAAGCGAGGAAGTAAGACTCCTCTACGTTGCCCTTACAAGAGCAAGACAAAAACTATTTATCAATCTTAAATGCAATAACAAAAATAATGCTCTGTACAAAAAGCTCGACATTTATTCGGACGAGATTGCCGCAAAAAATGGCGATATCCACGAAATTGCACAGCAATCATTACATTTAAGCGATTTTTTATGGCTGAGTCTTATGCGACACCAAAAGTTTACCGATGCCGCAAAGCTTATAGGCTACGAAATTCCTGTTGATTTGCCCTACAGAAACGATGAGAACGTTTTTAACGTCAAACTTTATAACCCTGCCGACTATGACGAAAAATCAACTGTTTTACCTGACGCAAAAGCCGCAGACAGCACTATAATAAAAAGAATTTCTGATATGATTTCATATAAGTACGATACGACACTCTCTGTAATGCCGTCAAAAATAAGCGTAACTCAGCTTGCCGAAAAATTTGCTGTCAAGGACAATCAGCCTCAAACCTTGCTTAAACGCCCCAAATTTATAAGCGAAACATCAAAGCTTACAGGAAGCGAAAGAGGTACTGCTATTCATACTTTTTTCCAGTATTGCTGCTTCGATGCCGCAATTAATGACCCCGAAAGCGAAATCTGGAATATGGTAGATAAAGGCTATCTTTCCGAAAACGAAGCTGAGGCTATTCCTAAGGACAAAATTTCTGCTTTCTTCAAAAGCTATATTTATAAAAAAATTCTGCAAAGCAAAAAATATGTGCGTGAAATGAAATTTATGATAGCTCTCAACGAAATCGCTCTTGATAAGGATTTTGAGGAGAAATTCAAGTTCTCAGACGGTATGATTAAAGGTATTATGGACCTCATTATTTTTGAAACAGATGGAATAATCCTTGTCGATTATAAATCAGACAGAACTAAAAATGAGAATATGCTCAAAGAAAGATATAAATGTCAGCTCGAACTTTATAAAAAAGCTCTCGAGCTTATGACAGGTCAGAAAGTTCTTTGCGCATACCTTTACTCCTTCGAAATGGAAAAGGAAATTTGTGTGCTTTAAGAAAATACTGCAAGCACTTTCTTAATGACATCACAGAAAATATATTTTCTGTGATGCCTAAATCTTCCGCTTTTGATTGCAATCGCCAAAAAAGTATGATATAATTATTTCAAGGGCATATAAGACAACGCAGCAAAAGTCTTGTGAATATATTGCAAAGCCGGATTTTTAGTCATATACACTAAAAATCTGTAGGCATACTTGCCGTATGTCAGAACTTGTCTTCATAAGAAATATGTGCGAATTTTCAAGCACATTTTAGTTGATGTCAAGGCAAAAATTTGCAGTTGGGCTGTCACCCTGCAAGAATTTCTAACGCAGACAGCAGCTGAAATCGCTGAAAAAACGTGCATGGATTCTTGTGAAGACAAGTTCTCAAAACTCTTAGGGCAATATGACGGAAAATATGCGAACAAGGTATATGCAAAATCACAAGATTTGACTTATGCAGTGTCGACTTCAATTGTCAGACTTTGAAAGGAATGAAATCATGGTTATACTCGATGACCTCAGGGTCGAAATGGTCAACTACAGAAAAGAAATGATAGAACTTTCCGACGTTCTCAATCTTAAAGAATCTGAAAAAGAACTCGAAGATCTAAAAAAACAAATCGCTGCAGACGGTTTCTGGGACGATCTGGAAAATTCTCAGAAAATTTTACAGAAAACTAAAACTATCGAAAATAAAATCGGTGCTTACAATAAGCTGAACGAAAACCTCGAAGATATTATCGCTCTTATCGAACTTTCAATAGAAGCTGAAGACGATTCTTCTCTCGACGAAATTAACAGAGATATCGCTAAATTTAAAACAAAGCTCGAGGATAAAAAACTATCAACACTTCTTACAGGCGAATACGATAAGTGCAATGCTATCCTTACTTTCCACGCAGGTGCAGGCGGTACGGAAGCTCAGGACTGGGCTGAAATGCTATACAGAATGTACAACAGATGGGCTGAACGCCACAGCTTTAAGGTAAGCCTTCTTGATTACCTCGACGGCGATGATGCCGGTCTTAAATCTGCCTCTATTTTGATTGAGGGCGAAAACGCCTACGGTTATATGAAGTCGGAAGCAGGCGTACACAGACTCGTAAGAATTTCTCCGTTCGATGCTTCAGGTCGCCGTCATACCTCTTTTGCTGCTCTTGAGGTTATGCCGGAAATCGACGACTCAACTGAAGTCGACATAAGACCTGAAGACCTACAGGTCGATGCCTACCGTGCAAGCGGTGCAGGCGGTCAGCATATCAATAAAACTTCCTCTGCTATAAGAATTACACATTTACCTACAGGCGTAGTCGTTTCATGCCAGACACAAAGAAGTCAGTTCCAGAATAAGGACTACGCTATGAAAATGCTGCGTTCCAAACTCGTCGAAATCAAAGAACGTGAACATCTCGAAAAGATTTCAGATATCAAAGGCGTTCAGCGTGAAATTGCCTGGGGCTCTCAGATACGTTCTTATGTATTTATGCCTTACACTCTCGCAAAAGACCACAGAACAGGCTTCGAAAACGGTAACATCAGCGCTGTTATGGACGGCGATATCGACGGTTTTATTAATGCTTACCTTAAATCCCTTTCTCACGGTACTCTCGAAAAATAATGTAATTTTCAAACGGACAGCTCTTGCTGTCCGTTTTTCTCTTTTCCATACCTTTTTTCAGATTTTTTTGTAAGATTTTCAGAAGTTGTCACAAAACTATTGAAAAAATCAGGGAAAAATGATATACTGTTTTTATGTACATCTTTATAACTGCCTGACGGTAAACAGACAGCTATATCACTTTTAAAAGTTTTTATATTTTTTTACCTTGATTAAATGGAGTTTCTTATGAAAAAATGGGCAGTCAATAAACCTGACAGAAAAATAGTCTCCGATCTGATGACCTCAGGCGGTATTACATCTCTTGCCGCTTCGGTTCTCGCCGCAAGAGGCTTCGTTAACATTGAATCTGTTTTCAAACAGCTCGAAACAAATGAACTGTCTGACCCTTTCCTGATAAAGGATATGGATAAAGCAGCCGATATTATTAACAATGCTATTGATGACGGTACCAAAATCTGCATTTACGGCGATTATGACTGCGATGGCATTATGGCTTGTGCTATCCTTTACCAATTTCTGTCAGAAAACGGTGCCGATGCTCAATGCTATATACCCGAACGCTCAGAAGGCTACGGTATGAACCAGCAGGCAATCAGAAAACTTGCAGATCAAGGCTTCAAACTCATAATTACCGTTGATAACGGCATTTCTGCTGCAAATGAAGCTGAACTTGTTTATCAGCTCGGTATGAAGCTCGTTATTACTGACCATCACCAACCGGGTGACAATCTGCCTCGGGCTGAGGCTGTTATCGACCCACACCGCACAGACTGCTTCTCCCCTTTTAAAAAACTTTGCGGTGCAGCTGTTGCTCTGAAGCTCGTTGCAGCTCTCGACGGCGGTGACTACACCATGGCTCTTGAACAATTCGGCGACCTGGCAGCTATCGCTACTATTGCGGATATTGTCGACCTTACAGGCGAAAACAGATATATCGCCGATTACGGCATAAGACTTATACAGAATACAGACAGAGCAGGTCTTATCGCTCTGCTTAAATCAAGCGGTCTTACAGAAAAAACGATTTCTTCTGTTTCAATAGCTTTTACGCTCGCTCCAAGAATAAATTCAGCAGGTAGATTTGGCTCGCCAACTACTGCACTGAAACTTATACTCTCCGATGACCTGCAACAGGCTGAAGAAATTGCCAGCGAACTCGAAGCTCTTAACTCAACAAGAAAAAATGCCGAGAATGACATAATTTCAGAAATTTACAGTAAAATAAATAATGACCCGTCAATTATCCGCCAGCGTATCTTGTTTTTCTGCGGCAAAAACTGGCATCACGGCGTTATCGGTATTGTTGCTTCAAAACTGCTTGAGAAATTCGGAAAACCTTGCTTCATTATGTCAGAATGTAACGGTGAGGTAAGAGGTTCCGCTCGCTCATTCGGCGAATTTTCTGTTTTCAAAGCCCTTACTGCCACTTCGCAATGCCTCGAAAAATTCGGCGGTCACCCGGGTGCAGGCGGTTTTACTGTCAAACCTGATAAAATTTCTGAATTTAAAGACACTCTGCTAAACTACGCTTTGAATGAATTTCCTATAATGCCTGCTCTAACCATTAATGCAGATGTTCCAATAAACCCAAGAGAACTTACTGTCGATAACGTTCGTGGTCTTAAAGTACTTGAACCATTTGGTGCAGGTAACCAGTCCCCTCTTTTCCTGATTCAGGAAGCTCAGGTTATCGAAATAATCCCTCTGTCGGACGGCGTTCATTCAAAACTTAAAATTAAAATCGGTACGGCTTTCTTTTTCGCCCTCATTTTCAGAATGTCTCCAGATGAGCTTTCCGTACATAAAGACGATTTTGCCGACTTCATTGTCTCTCTTGACATAAATACTTTTAAAAATATGGAAAGCGTCAGCCTTATTGTTAAGGATTACAGACTTCACGGAATTAAACAAAGCAGCGTTTTTGCCGCTTCTGCCGCTTTTGAGGCTTTCTGCCGCAACGAAAAACTCCCCGACGCTTATTACAAAAGTATGCTGCCGTCTTATGACGAATTGAAAATTATATACCTTTCAATTCCAAAACAAGGTATCAGCTTTGACTCGCTCTTCAACAGCATTTGCTCCAAAGGCGTAAACTACTGCAAAATGCTTGCTGCTATTGACGCTTTCACTGAACTGAAGCTGATTTCAGCCGATTACGCTTCCGAAAAGCTTCAGAGACTCTCTGTTACAAAAAAAACAGATATGAACTGCGCTTCAATAATCCAAAAACTTCACTGCACCGCCACTGAAATCAAGTAATTGCTATTTTCTGTATAACCACGGCTTATTCGGCGATATACGCCGCTAATGATATTGGGAGGAACTACAATGCAGGACGATAATTTTACTATTGATATGCTTATCCAGAAAATTCTTACTACGGACAAGCAATATGACCTGAGCAAAATAATTACTGCTTATGAATTTGCAGCAAAAGCTCACGAGGGACAGACACGCTCATCAGGTCAGCCGTATATTATCCACCCTCTTGCGGTTTCTTTTATCCTTCTTGACCTCGGCATGGACACTGATACTATCTGTGCCGCTATGCTTCACGATGTCGTTGAAGATACCCCTACTACACTTGATGACGTTAAAAAACGTTTTGGTCAGGACGTTGCAATGCTCGTTGACGGTGTAACAAAGCTTAATAAAATTCCTATGTTCAACAGAGAAGAACAACAAGCTGAAAATGTAAGAAAAATTCTGCTTGCTATGTCTCAGGATATCCGTGTTATGATTATAAAGCTTTGCGACAGACTCCATAATATGAGAACACTTAAATATCGTCCGCTTGCCAAACAACGTGCAACTGCACTCGAAACTATGAACATCTATGCCCCTATCGCTCACCGCCTTGGCATAAGAGCCGTAAAAGAAGAACTCGAAGACCTCTCTTTCCGTTATCTTGACCCTTACGCTTACTCAGAAATCGAACATATCCTCGAAATTAAAAAAGAAGAACGTGAAGCCTTCATCGAAACTATCAAATCAAGAATCGCTGCAAGATTCAAATCTGAGGATTTCGCTCAGCCTCCTCAAATCGAGGGACGTGTAAAAAGTATTTACGGCATATATAAAAAAGTTTTCGTAAATCACAGAAATATTGACGAAATATATGACAAATATGCAGTAAGAATTATTGTATCTACTGTTGCTGAATGCTATAACGTTCTCGGTCTTATACACGATATGTTCAGACCTCTGCCAAATAGATTCAAGGACTATATTTCTACTCCGAAACCAAATATGTATCAGTCGCTCCATACAACAGTTCTCGGACGTGAGGGCATTCCGTTTGAAGTTCAGATACGAACATGGGATATGCACGAAACCGCCGAATATGGTGTCGCTGCACACTGGAAGTACAAAGAAGGCATTCAGGGCAAAGACAAAATGGAACAGAGACTCGCATGGGTTCGTCAGGTTATCGAGGCTCAGCAAACTTCTGATGACGTGGAGGAAATCGTCAGAATCATCAAAACTGACCTCGCTCCGGAAGACATTGTCGTTATGACCCCTAAGGGCGACTCTATATCACTCCCTATAGGCTCAACTGTCATAGACTATGCCTACAGAATCCACACTCAGATTGGCCATAAAACTATCGGTGCAAAAGTGGACGGAAAAATTGTTCCGCTTGACTATAAACTTCATACAGGCGAAATATGCGACGTAATTACAAGCAAAGACCCTGATAAAGGTCCAAACAGAGCCTGGCTCGACATCGTCACTACAAACGAAGCAAAGGCTAAAATTCGTTCGTGGTTCAAAAAAGAATGCCGTGAGGAAAATATCGTTCAGGGTAAAGCTGAACTCGATGCCGAATTTAAACGACATAAAATGTATGTCCCTGAGGAGGATATGGAAGCTTTCCTCTCAGATGACTTTAAACGCCATAATTGCTCAAATCTTGAGGATTTCTACGCTTCAATCGGCTACGGCGGAATAATGCTTTCTAAAATTATTTCAAGACTTAAAGATAATTATCAGAAAATTTATAACAGCGACGATTCCGATAAGCTGAATCCTCCCCCAATACAGCCAATATCAAGTAATATCAAAAACGCTATCATTCTTGATCAGATCGACGATTGCGTCGTGAAATTTGCACAGTGCTGCAATCCACTTCCGGGTGACGATATCGTAGGATTTATTACAAGAGGTCACGGAATCTCCGTACACACAACTCAATGCACCAACTACAAGGCGGCTCTCGCAAGAGCTGACAAGCAGGAACTTGAAAGATGGTGCGATATACAGTGGTCCGCTAACAGCTCATCTTCTTTACAGACAAGCATCGAAGTCATCGCTACTGACCGTGTCGGACTTGTTTTCGATATAACTGCTATCCTCACTGAAGCCAGAATTCCTATGGTTCACTCTTCATCAAGAAACCTTAAAAATGGAAACGCTCTTTTTGAAGCATCAATTACAATTGCAGGCACTGACCAGCTTAAAAGCCTGTTTGAAAAGCTAAAACGCATCAAAGGCGTTATTTCCGTTGAAAGAGCTAACCTTTAAAGCCCACTTACGAAAGGATTCATATGAAAATTTATACTCTTAATCTCGGTGAGCTGCAATCAAACTGCTATGTTGCCGAAACTTCACCAGGTCGCTGTATCGCCATTGACATCGGCAACGATGCAGATGTTCTTTTATGTCTGCTTGAAGAAAAAAAACTCAAGCTAAATAAAATTCTCCTCACACACGGTCATTTTGACCACATAGGCGGAGTAGCAGATGTAGTAAAACAAACAAATGCTCAGGTTTTCATTCACACAGATGACGCCTATATGCTTAAAAGTGCTGAAGCTTCACTCGCTAATTCTATTTCCGACTCACCTTTCAAACCTGTAGAAAATTATGTTGGAGTTTACGGCGACTGCATTATAAATGATGGGAAATACGATTTCAAAGTAATTCATACTCCGGGACATACTCCCGGCGGCGTCTGCTATGTTTGCGATGACGTTATTTTTTCAGGTGACACTCTTTTCCGCTTATCAATAGGCAGAACAGATTTCAAGGGTGGAAGCTTCGAAGCTCTTCAAAATTCATTGATAAGACTTTTCGCTCTCGATGGCGACTATAAAATTTACCCCGGACACGGTTTGCCAACTACGCTCGACTTTGAACGCAAAAATAATCCCTACAGCAGTCCCATTAATTAATACCCCATAATATACACAATCTCTATATGAGCAAAACAATATGACTTTGGAGTGAAAATGAATATTAATAATGATAAAATGCCGATTATTTTAATCGGCAATACTTTTAAATACGAAATTGAAGCAACTGTTAAGCTTTTTATTCAAGCTTCTAAATTTAACTTTCTTTACGACAGTATTCCGGAATTTCTTCCTGAAGAATACCTCATTGCCAAAAAATTATCTGATGACAAAAATATAAAGCTTTCAGTAAGCATTAAGCTTCAAGAAAAAAATTTGTGGAAATCAGAACTGCTTCTTCAATCAAATGCGGACAATGATGAAGTCGAACACGAAATGTGCAGACTTATCTTTAACGGATTCAGTCAACTTACAGGTATAAACCCTCCTTGGGGCCTCATTACAGGTATACGTCCGGTAAAAAAAATCATTCCGCTTATTTCACACGGTCTAAACAAATCGGAAATTCAAAATATACTTATTCAAAAATATCAGATTATGCCGTCAAAGTTCGAACTTGCATATAAAACTGCCGAAAATCAGATACCTATACTCGAAAAAATTAATTCATCTGCTGTAAGCCTCTATGTTTCAATTCCGTTCTGCCCAACAAGATGCAGCTACTGCTCTTTTGTCTCTCATTCTATGGATTCGGCTGTGAAGCTTATTCCGGATTACATCGACTGCCTCTGCCGTGAACTTGAAATCATCGGCAAAATTATAAGCGACACAAATACACCTGTTGATACTATATACTTCGGCGGCGGCACTCCTACCTCTATATCAGCTCACGATATAGAACGCCTTATGATATCCGTTGAAAATAATTTCAATATCGCTAATGTAAGAGAATATAATTTTGAAGCAGGTCGTGCGGATACTATTACTGCACAAAAGCTTCAGGTAATTAAAAAACACGGTGCCACCCGTATTTCTGTCAACCCACAAACACTTAACGATGACGTACTTAAAGCTATAGGCAGAAACCATACAGGTCAGGATTCTATCGACGCTTTTCTCATGGCAAGAGAAATCGGCTTTGATAACATTAATATGGACCTTATTGCAGGACTTCCTTCAGAATCTGTCAGCAGCTTCAAAAATACTCTCGACCGTGTCGTTGAACTGAATCCCGAAAGCATTACTGTTCATACACTTACACTTAAACGCTCGGCAAGCCTTTTCGAAAACGGAATCACTCAAATACATAATCCGGTTGCACAAATGGTCGACTACAGTGTGAATAAACTTATAAATAATAATTACAATCCTTATTACCTTTACAGACAGAAAAATACAGTCGATAATCTCGAAAATGTTGGATATTCCAAAGCCGGCAAAGAAAGCTGGTACAATATTTTTATCATGGACGAAACACAAACTATTATCGGTGCAGGTTGTGCAGCTTCTACTAAGCTTGTCTACCCCGACGGAAAAATCTCCCGTATCCATAATTACAAATTTCCTTATGAGTATATAAACAGATTCGATACGCTTATGCAGAAAAAAGGAGAAATTACAGAATGCTTGAAAAAAATCAACAATACTCAGCTATAATTACCGATATAACTTCCGAGGGCAACGGCGTTTGCAGAATAGACGGCATGGCTGTTTTCGTTCCAAATACGGCTGTCGGAGATGAAATAAATCTAAAAATTGTCAAGGTTCTTAAAAGCTACGCTTTCGCAATCGTTACCGATATCATAAAACCTTCCCCTGACAGAATTCAACTGGACTGCATTCACTTCAATAAGTGCGGTGGCTGCATTTTCCGCCATATTTCTTATGAAGCCGAATGCAAAATTAAATCAGATATCGTAAAAAATGCTTTCATAAGAATCGGAGGTCTTAATCCTGAATTTCTTCCGTTTGTCGGTTGCGAAAATATCTCCGAATACCGCAATAAGGCTCAATATCCGCTTGCCTGCGTTGACGGTAAAGCTGTATGCGGATTCTTCGCTCCAAGAAGTCACCGTGTTATTCCAATCGATAAATGTATTCTGCAACCAGAAATCTTTAGCCGTATTGTCAGCTCCATCCTTGACTATATCAACAAATCTAATATTAAGGTCTATAACGAAACAAACCACTCAGGCTCCGTTCGCCATATATACATTCGCCAAGGTTTCCACTCAAAAGAAATTATGGTCTGCATTGTCGCTAAATCAGATATCTCTACTCAACTTGCTGACCTTTGCTCAATCTTAAGTTCTTCTTTCCCTGATATCAAAAGCATCATTCTTAATATTAACCCCGATAATACTAACGTAATTCTCGGTAAAAAATGCCTCACTCTCTACGGCTCGGACTTCATCTCGGACTTTATGTGCAGCAACAAAATCCAGATATCTCCCCTTTCATTCTATCAGGTCAATACAGCCCAAGCTGAAAAACTTTACTCTATCGCAGAAAATTTTGCCTGCATTAACAAAAACTCTACCATCGCTGACCTCTTCTGCGGTGCAGGTACAATAGGTTTGTCTATGGCAAGAAAAGTATACAAACTTTTCGGCATCGAAATTATCCCACAGGCTATTGATAACGCTATCGCTAATGCCTCCGCAAATAATATCAGTAATGCTCAGTTTATCTGCGGCGACGCCGGTCAGGCGTTCTCTCAGCTTATTTCAAACGGAATTTCTCCCGACATAATTTTCCTCGACCCACCTCGAAAAGGCTGCGCTATGCCATCTATCTCTCAGGTAGTCAACGCTTCTCCTTCTCAAATTATTATGATTTCCTGCAACCCTTCTACTGCTGCCAGAGATGCTAAGATTTTCTCTCAGCTCGGTTACTCCACTTCTAAAGTCTGCGGCGTAGATATGTTTCCTCGTACAGGTCACGTCGAGACGGTAGTGCTATTGTCCAAACTTCAGACAAAGCAGCATATCGACATTGAACTGAATACGAACGAGCTTGATTTAACCTCATCTGAAAGCAAAGCTACCTATGATGAAATTAAGGCTTATGTCAAGGAACACGCAGGCTTGACGGTTTCTTCTTTGAATATTGCGCAAGTTAAGAAAAAGTGCGGGATTATTGAGCGGGAGAATTACAATAAAGCAAAATCTGATGGTGCAAAACAGCCGAAATGTCCTAAGGATAAGGAAGAGGCTATTTCCAGTGCATTGAAGTTTTATAAGATGATATAAAGCATTTTGTAGTCACATTGAAATATTCCATAATAGGATTTTGGTGTGTCAGTAGTAATCATGGTCGTTCGAATCATTTACTTGTGCATCTATTGCGCTATGGTATATGAATCGATGAGTATGATTCAAAAAATGTATAGGAATATGAAAATAATAACCAGTTAGTGATGGTTGGAGTTGAGCAAAATATGATTATATCTGAATTGAAAATATATGATTTTCGGAAATTCAAATCGGTGGGTGGAAATCCTGGTTTGCATATTACATTTCACAAAGGACTAAATGCATTAATTGGTGAAAATGATTCTGGAAAAACTGCCATAATAGATGCATTGAAACTAGTTTTACTTACTCAGAGCAACGAATATATCAGGCCAGAAGAAGAGGACTTTTATCAATCAGTTAGTGGAGTACCATGCACTAAGTTTAAAATCGATTGCACAATTTCTTCATTTACACAGAATGAAGCAAAAAACTTTATTGAATACCTGACATTCAAAACAGAGGAAGATAAGGTCGAATATACGCTTGAGCTTCATTATCGCGCATGGAAAGAAGGACACAAAATCTATCAAGAATTGCGTGTGGGCGATACTGACGATGGAATTTCGATTGATGGTAAAGCCAGAGAGTTACTGAAAGCAGTATATTTGAAACCCCTTCGAGATGCTGAACGTGAAATGAGTTCTGGTCGTGGCTCCAGAATTTCTCAGATACTACTTAACCATCCTGTTTTCAAAGATAAAAAAGAACACGCAGTTCTCGATATTTTCAATGATGCAAACAAGCGAATGGAGGAGTATTTTACTAATGATGCAGATGGAAAACGTATTCTTTTAACAATCCGTGAGAATTTGAGATCATTTAATGACCAAGGTCAAGCAAACGATGCAGAACTGAAAGCATCAGATGTTCACCTGAAAGCCATTTTAGAATCCTTATCATTGAATGCAGCCGAGATTAATCCGGGATTGGGAGAATTGAATTTATTGTTCATTGCTGCAGAGTTATTACTTCTTAAAGATGATATTGATGGCGGATTAAAGCTGGCTTTAGTTGAGGAATTAGAGGCACATTTACATCCACAAGCACAACTTAGACTTATCAGCTATCTTCAAAATGAATATAACGAAAATGACGTCCAGATAATCATTTCCACACATAGTCCAATTTTGGCGTCAAAGATTAACTTGAAGAATTTAATTCTGATTAAAAATGGATGTGGATTTGATTTGACTGAAGGTATGACTGGGCTACAAAAGGGTGATTACCTGTTTCTCCAGCGATTTCTTGATTCAACAAAAGCCAATCTGTTTTTTGCTAAGGGCATAATAATGGTTGAAGGAGATGCAGAGAATATTTTAATTCCAGTTATTGCAGATATCCTTGGATATCCTTTAGAAAAATATGGAGTTTCAATTGTAAACGTTGGTAGTACTGCTTTTCTTCGATATAGTGGAATCATGGTAAGAAAAGATGGATCTGATATTGGCATACCAGTTTCAGTAATTACTGATTGTGATGTACAGCCGTATGATGTTAATCCTGCAACAAAAGAAAAGACATTTAATGAGAAACAAGATGAGTCTGCGAAGGCAGAAGCAGAAAAAAACAACAAGTATACTAACCATTCTGTACATGGGTTTACGTCACCTCGTTGGACACTTGAGTATTGTATTGCTATGAGTTGCCTTTCAGAAGATTTTCACAAGGCTGTTCATTATGGAAAGAAAATTTTAAATGCACGAGAGCATATTTCATTGACTGATACTAAAATTTCAGAGGCAAATCGTGATGCAGAATCAGAAAGGCGTGAGTGGCAATATATGACACTTGCTGAAATTGCTTACAACATCTATGGCTTAATGCTTAACGAAGATGGGAAAAGTAGTTTAAAAGCAATTGTTGCCCAATGCTTGGCTTCTATTTTGCGATGGCAGACATGTGAAATTCCAGAAGGTCTTACGCAAGAAAAAATGTTCGACCTTGACTTGTATGAATTTAGAACAGATGAACAGAAGAAAGCCGCACTTAAATCTAAGATTGAGAAAGACCCGTTTTTAAGTTATATAGTGAATGCTATCAAGTATGCCGCCGGAGAAGTAGTATAGATAAGGAGTGAATGCTGTGTCAGAATGGCAAATTTCCAATAAAGATATTGTAGCTGTCGAAGAAATTTTGTTACCACACGGTGCTCATTTCCCAGATGATGCAAGAAATGTTATATGTCGTTGGAATTCAGCTAATGTATCAGCCTGTCCTGGGAGTGGAAAAACAACTGTACTTCTAGCAAAACTAAAATTACTAGCTGATAGAATGCCATTTGAAAATGGTGCAGGTATTTGCGTGCTTTCTCATACAAATGTGGCTGTAGATGAAGTAAAAAAGAAGCTTTCAGGGTATACGGACAAGCTAATGGGATACCCTAATTTTATAGGAACCATTCAGTCATTTGTGGATAGCTTTGTAACTATGCCATATTTACGGAATATAGCAGGACAAAATATCCAAGTTGTTGATAGCCTTACTTATGCACAATATATGCTAAATAGAATCATGAATAATCAAAAATATAAGGCGCTAGACTACGTAACAAAGAATAATTATGAAACCGGACACCAGTTTACAAGCCGCATCAAATATATACAAGCCTTATATATACGAGATGATGGAGCACTTTGTATAGGAAGGCAGAAAAGGGCGTTGGCAAGCACTGGAACGAAATCCGCTGAACAGTATAAGAAATTATGCAATGATCTTCTTACTAATGAGGGAATGATACGATATCAAGATGCTTATTCATATGCAAAAGCTGCTATTGAAAATTTACCAGCTGCATATACAAATCTTTTCTCATCACGATTTCAGTATGTGTTCATAGATGAGTATCAAGATTGTGATGATGTACAACGACAAGTTATAGATTTATTATTTGACCCGTCAAAATGTGCAGTGTTTAAAATTGGTGACCCTGATCAAGCCATTTATAATTCATCTGAAGATACAATCCCAGATTGGGTGCCCGAAGCTGGCTTCTTGTCCATTATGACTTCTTGCAGATTTAACCAAGAAATAGCTAATGTAATCTGTAAGCTGAAGAACGAAAGCCGAAACATATTATCATCAGTAGGAGAATCAGGTACAAAACCCGTATTGTTTGTATTCTCTCCTGATAAGATAGACAGAGTAATTGACGGTTTTATTTCCGAATTGGAGTCTCATGGTCTATACGATACAAATGGTGTTTACAAAGCTATTGGAGCTATCAGGAAGGAGGATTCCGTAGGTCTAAAAATTGGGAGCTATTGGAATGAATTTGATGGTTCTGTAAAAAAGAATAGCGAATATAACTACTGGCTCTTGATAGCTGAACTTACTGAATATTTATCAAACGGTAAATTATACAAGGCTGAACAAGTCGTTAGAAAACTCTTATGTCGAGTATTTCGTCATTTGAAAATTAAGTCTCCACTTTCAGGCAATGATTATACTGTCGTAGTAATGAAAAAAGCCCTTGATGATAATTACAGAGAGCTATATCGTCAATGGATTTTTGAAATGTCACGTATGCAAAGCGTTGATAGAGACTCAATAGATAATGTATTGCGACAAAAAGTAAACGAGTTGCTTTCTGCCAAAAATCCAGAGATATCTGATGTGTTCACTAATTTACCAGATTATTTCCTTGATAAGTCTGTTACTTCAAATCAGACGGCTAGTTCTGAGAAAAATGTGATGATTGAGCCAACCAGAAACCGTAGAATTGTGTTTGACACTATTCACGCTGTTAAGGGTGAAACGCATGATGCGACACTATATCTTGAAACCGATAGACAAGGAGCGTCAGATCTAAATAGAATTCTTCCTTATTTTGGTGTAGGAAAAAAAGGTAGCTCAAATCTATACGATTATTCTCGTAAACTTGCCTATGTTGGTATGAGTAGACCTAGGAAATTGTTGTGTGTGGCAATGCAATCCAAAACTTATGAAAAAAGTAAAGGTGTATTTAGCAATGATTGGGAAGTAGTGGACTTAAGGTGATGATTTATTTCAATTATTATCCCAGATGTTTTATACCGCATATTTAAGAAATAATTGCAAAATCAATAATTTTACAATTGCCACCAATAAGAACGAATTATTTGATAGAACATTGGAATAAAATAGCTGATAATACCGAAGCAGCTCCGAACCAGTTGATTGGCTTATGGCTGTGTTCATTTAAATACTTTTATTCGTCCATTGGTCGAATAAGGCTTTAAATAACCTTGATTTCATCATCACTGAGATTATACTTTGAATATAATTCTGAATCAGTCCATGGTTTTGAAAAATCTTGTAATGGCACATTAAAGAAAGCCAACTTCGAAAGATTTACGGCGTGAAAAAAAGTCTGTAAAAACAGTATCAACTGTGGTAAAATGAAAATAAGAACCACAAACCACAGGAGGAAGAAAAAATGGCAAGAAGAACAATGAGCGAAGGTAAGAAAAACGTAATCGCAATGTTGCTGCAGGAGTATGATGTACACACAGCGGCAGATCTCGAAGACGCTCTCAAGGATTTAATGGGCGGAACGATTGAATCTATTCCAGAATCCGAGCTTGACAATCACCTTGGATACAAGGAATATGAGCGCTCGGATAACGAAAATTATCGAAACGGTACAAAGTCTAAAAAGATCAGAGGAAAGTTCGGTGAAACTGAGATTTCAGTACCGCAGGATCGTGACGGCAGCTTTGAACCGCAGGTTGTAAAGAAGCGTCAAAAAGATGTTTCAGGCATTGAAGACAAGATGATTTCGATGTATGCCAAGGGCATGACAACCCGTCAAATCAGTGAAACCATTGATGATATTTACGGCTTTGGAGCAAGTGAAGGCATGATTTCGGACATAACCGGCAGATAGAAGAATGGCAGAACCGCCCTCTTGACAGCGTTTATCCCATCGTATTTATCGACGCAATTCACTTTTCAGTCAGGGATAACGGTCAGGTAAAAAAGCTTGCAGCGTACGTAATTTTCGGTGTTAATTCCACAGGACATAAGGAAATATTGTCCATTCAGGTCGGTCAAAATGAAAGCACAAAATGCTGGCTCGGGGCGCTGAATGAGCTGAAAACTGCGGATATTCTTGTCATGTGTTCAGATGGACTTACAGGTATAAAGGAAGCCGTAAATGCAGCATATCCACAAACAGAATTACAGCACTGTATTGTATATCAGATTTGCAATACGCTGAAATATGTAGGTGAGAAAAACAATAAGGAGCTTGCCAATGATTTGAAAGCAATCTATCAGGCACCATCTGAACAGACTGCTTTGGAATAGCTTGATGAAATTGTCAATAAAACTTGACACAAAATATTTGAACAGAATCAAGCAGCAATGTTCACGCTTTTATAGAATAGAGCTCTCTTGAGCGCTGGTGGCAGTCCGCCGTTAGAGGTGCATATCCTTCTG